>JAEYZS010000320.1 GCA_023427925.1 Pseudomonadota bacterium
ACATTATTCTTTGCGATATCGGGATGGAAAAGGAGGATGGTACACAGTTTATAATGAAATTGCGCGCAAGCAAAAATGAAACGCCAGCCATTGCTCTCACTGCTTACGCAAGAGACGAAGAGCGAGAACAGTTTTTAAAAGCCGGCTTTCAGGAGCACGTGACAAAACCGATCTCGGTCCAAACATTGATCACGGCAATCAAAAAAGTTATTTAGACAATGGTCTACTTTCCGATCCTAAAAAAGCTCGAGCACAACCACTAAAAAATTAGACTTGTGAGCGAAAATCATCAGCGTAAAATACAATCTATGGGATTAAAACTCATCGTAATACTTTCACTGTTATTATCGACGGTTGTTTTTGCCAAAAAGCAAAACTATCGATTTGAAGTTTTATCACCTGAAATCTATAGCTTAATGTCTCAAAAAGATCAGCTGAAATACGTCAACCTTGTGCGAGAAGCTTGGGTGAGCTTTGAAATCCAACTCCCTCAAGCAACATTTTCTAAAAATTCATTCCAACTTTTTCCCACAGCTATTGCGTCCGCAAAATCATGCTATGTTGGCGGAGCCGTTGTTCCCACGGTAAAATCAAAAAACAAAACGCTCTGCTCCACCCTCGGCAGGTCTTGTCCCGGGGTAAGTGATTCGTTTTTGTGTGGCGAAATTTTTAATAACTCTTGCATTTCCCGCACTCCCATAAAAACCCTTTCCAAAAGATGTTTGGAAGCAGCAAAGAGTGTCCGCCCTTCAAAGGCAGAATACGAACGCATGGTAAAAAGTATTCATTCTAATTTTCAAGAGATTTGTAATCGAGATCCAATCCCTGCAACAGTCGAAGGCTGTGCTATTGTTTCAAAAAGGATTACTGATATTTCTACTCCCGACAGCTCACAATTTGTTCTTTCAAATCAGGTGAGCAGACCGTCTTCAAGTCCAATCTATAAGGCCTATCCATCTTTACAAAGTGTATACAAAGGTTGCCCCGTCGCCATGAACAAGTTTACAGGTAAGCCCATGTGGGTTCCACAATTTGATACCAGCGAAGCACTTCAATGTCAGTTTAACCAAAATCAACAACTCTTGGATAAAATTGCACAAACGGGATGTACTGATTCTCCTGCACGGCCTACCTACAGAACAGAAATTACTACCGGGGGATTGCCCTCAACAAAGCGAACCGGATTCATCTCTTCGATGTCCGAAGTGTCTAGGAGCTCACGGGGAACTGTTTTTAATATTCAAATGGTGACTTATGATCTCACCAAAACTCCCTTAGGTCTTCGAAGAGAAAATTTGATTTTAAGGGAAAATAAAAACACGTTTGAAATTCTGCCGACTTACGACGCTACATCAGGAAGGACTGCAAACGTTAGAAATTACCAAGCCAATAGCGTTAACATTGAAGGCGGAATTACAAATCTAGAGCTGCAAGCCATTATGACCAGTACTCCTTGCAATCTTTCAAAAGCCCTTAGACAAATGACTTTAACCCCACAAACATCAGACCAAGGTCGCGCATCTTCCTCTCTTCAGTGAGTTTTGTTATAAAAAAATCAGATGATTTTACAGAATCTCATTTTGAAACATGAGTTATTTTATATGTTTACCGAATAGACAATGTCAGGAATGTAACAGTCATAGACGCATTAAACATGCGTACAACTGGCAATCAGTTTGCATTATTACTAGGTGGGGGATTTTATGCGACACTATATCAAACTCATATCATTGATTATACCGATGGCTGCATTGGTTGTATCCTACCAACAATGTTCTGGGGTTAACTTTCAAAACGCCAATCAAAGGGTGCAATGGTCACAAGATTGCCAAAATGATCCTTCCAAATGCCGTGAAGTCACTGAGACTTTTAATAGCGGAACTTCAAACAAAAAGATCGACTTCACTTGGATTATTGATAATTCCGCATCGATGTCCAATGAAATCTCCACGGTTAGAAATAACATGGCAACTTTTGCAAACAGAATCAGTCAATATGCAGATCTAAAAATGGCTGTTATCTCCGCAAAAGATTCAGCAACGAACCCTGGCAACAAATACCAAAGTTCGCCTTACTATATAAACCTTCAAGACGTAGGCTTGCCATCACAAATGACAAAACAAGTAAACTCTCTTGTAAAGAGTACTGATGCCCTTATATTGGGAGCTTTAGCACTGTGTCCGTCTTCTGGATTGGATCCAAACTCATGGTGTGCTAAGTTCCAAGATCAAAAATTAGATGACGCCAATAGAAATGTCATGAATTATAAAAATGGTGATTTTTGGAGAGATGTTTACGCGCCCACTGTGTCTAGCCTCGGCGATTTTCTTAGACCACAATCTCATAAAGTATTTGTCATCGTAACGGACGACGACGCCGGCAGTCATCATGGTGATCATTTCCATATTAAAACAAATAATTTCTTAAATGCGTACAACTCTCGATTTCCAAATGCACAACCTGTTGTGTACTCAATCATTCAACCCAAAGCGAATAATCCAAGATGTAATACTCACTATCAGGGTGCGGAGTATATGAAGCTATCTAATGTCACTAATGGTGGATACTTTGATATTTGTGAAAGCAACTGGAGTCCATTTTTTGAGGAAATGTTAGATGGTATCGAAACTCTAGCAAAAACTAGCTTCCCGCTAGCGACAGTCAACATTATCGATATTTTGAGTGTTAAAATCTATAATCCAAACAACCCAGGTTCAAAACGAGAGCTTTTCCCAGGCGAGTACACCCTTAACAATCGTACTCTCACTGTGAGAGAAGATATTATTGAAAGCCTTGGTTACTTGAATTTCCAAGTCGATATTAAGATTCTTGAATATTCAAACTAACTTTTGAGTAAAAGTATGAATAAAAAAGGCAGTGTCAAACCACTGCCTTTTTTATTGCCTATAACATGCCTAGCTAAAATAAATTTTTCTTGAACTTCTAAAGAGTTAAGGATTTCATCTAAGACGCTTGAAATTTACTAAGGAGTTTTAAATGAAGTCGATCGTCGTTGCAACACTGCTCACACTTACAGCATTTTCTGCTTTTTCTAAAGATCTCACTCACCGTCTTGGCGTTGGTTATGCCAACCAAATGGGTGTCGATGTAGAAAGTATTCAAGCAAAGTATTGGACTAACTCTGAGCTCGGTTTTTCTGCGGATCTAGGCATTAAAACAGGCGATCAAGATTCTGCCTTTGGTATATTAGTTAAAGCTTATAAAGTAATTTTCCCAGAGGAAAATTTAAACTTCTATATGGGTGGTGGCGCAGGCCTTATTTCTCAAAAAGTAAATGGCGGAACAAATGATTCTGGCTTTGAACTGATGGGGTTTATAGGAGCTGAGTTTTTCTTACCAGGACTTGAATCGTTAGCATTGACTTTTGAAGCTGGTGTAGGAGTTGTTTCTATCAAGAGCGACACAGAGTTTAGAACAATTGGTCACTCTCCACTCAATGCTGGAATGATCTTTTACTTCTAAGATTTTCCTGAAATAGTGTTGTCTCATTCCGGGACAACACTTCTGCAAAGATGTCTAGCATTCCCTAGACAAAAGACCACTATCTATACACCCAAAACCAACAGAATAGTTCTTTTTAGGCATCGACCTTGCTATACTATAAATACAGGGGATCTTTGTGAAATTTGTAAATTTAGCCGCAATTATAATACTTTCTATTGCTTCGACATCTCATGCAGACTCCAATTGGTCTCCAAAGGAAGGCATTCTTATCGCACAAGATAATTACGATGCTTACGATCCCTTTGCAGATTACTCCGAATTTGACGAGGCCACTGATGAAGAAGCTGATATTTACTTCTTTAAAAACGGCAGATTTTTTTCGATTGGATTAAATGCTGGTTACAGAATATTTACAGATACCTATGGTCAGATTTTCCAGTCTGCACCAAACTTTGGACTTTCGCTCTCTTATTTCTTTGATTTGAATCTTGCAATGCAAGTGAGTTACACAACAGGTGATCATAAATTCAATTACCTCGCACAAGGCTACCCTGTCTCAGGTTCACTGTCGGTCTCAGGTTTTTCGATGGATCTAAAGTATTACCTGAATATGCAAAACATCACTAAAGGGATTTCCAAAGTTAACCCTTATGTCTTTGGTGGGATCACGCAACTTTCACGCGAACTAAGACGTAATGATTCTATGGGAACTAAAAAAGAAGGCACAATGGCCTTTCAGATGGGAATCGGAACTGAGTTTCCAATAGCCAAGAATAAATATCATTTTGGCCTAGAAGCTATTTACCAATACGTTAATTTTCCTGATGAAGGCGGCTATCTCACTGTCGAAGATGGTGGCGGGAATCCCATTCAAACAAATGTGCGTCTCAACGGTGATATCCTACGCATACAAGCTGTTATAGGATTTAATTTCTAATCAATTGGGCATTAAAGATAATACGATAGCAAGAATAATCACTGCCGGGATAAACCAGCGAATCAGGAAATTCCAATTCCTGAAAAACTTATCTGAATCCATTTCGTTTTCATTTACAAAGTGATCTTCTTTTAATTTCTTTGGCATCCCCCACCCTGCTACAAGGGCCATGCCTAACACGATCAAAGGCAACATCGTATCAATCAGAAGACTGTCATAAAAGCGCAGTACACTTTTATTAAAGACAGTCACAGTCGAAAGGGCGGTCGTTGAAAGCGCTGGAGGAAGAGCTAATACGAACGAAACGCCAATCATGATCCAAGATGCTTTTTGACGAGTGATTTTACTGCGATCAATCAGGTTTGCAACACTGGTTTCAAGTAGCATGATCGACGCACCCAGCACTGCAAAATAAAGACCTAGGAAAAATAATAAACCGAAAAACCGACCCAAGCCAATTTTTTCAAACAGTACGGGAAGAGAGTTAAATAGTAAGGAGGGCCCAATGTCTTCGATATTTCCGAGCGTAAATAAAATCGGAAAAATTAAAAACCCTGCAAACAGACATACAGTAATATCCAGTATTGCAATCTTAAATCCAGAACGTGGCACATAGGAATCCTCTTTGAGATAACTCCCAAAGACGACCATAGCACCCATCCCCACACTCAATGTGAAAAACACATGGCCGAGAACTTTTAAAAGAGTATCCTTAGAGAATCCTGAAAAATCAGGATAAAACAAATACCTCATCGCATCCGTTGCTCCCGGAAGAGAAATAGATTTGAAGACTAAATAAATCATTATCATTGCAAAAACTGGCATTATCCAAGACGTAAGCTTTTCTATTCCCTCTTTTAAACCTCGAGACACTACAATCGTTGTGATCAGCAGATGAACGCTCATCAGCCCAACTTGGAGCCAACCATTGTTCATAAGAGAAGTAAACATGGCCTGGGAGATCTCGGCATTAACAGTAATTTTTGCCACATATTTCATTAGGAAAAATAAAACCCAGCCGCAGATGACGGAGTAAAATGACAATAAAACAATACTTGAAAAATTAGCCAACGTTCCCACGAAGGACCAAACTTTAGTTTTTTGAATCCAAAGGTGTGGGCTATTTGTCGACATTTCTTCCGTTGCAACGATTACGCTTTTTCGATAAGCCTTGCCGAGCATCAACTCCGCAACGACAATCGGAAGCCCTACTGCGAGCGCACACAGTATATACATCAATACAAAGGCTCCCCCACCATTTGAACTCACAACATAGGGGAATCGCCATAGGTTACCAAGACTGAAAGCTGACCCTACAGTCGCTAAATATATTCCATATCTGGTACTCCAGGCTCCTCTTCTCATTCCGCGTGCGACCCCTTCATTGCAAAGATTCGAATAGGAACTCCCCAGAGATCCCACTCTTCTTTGATCTGTTTAATTAAAAATCTACGATAAGCATTATCAACACCTTCTGGATAGTTGCAGAATGCAATAAAGCAAGGCGGAGTCTGTTGAGTTTGAGTAAGGTAATAGAACTTTACGTTTACTGTTCTATAAACAGGAGCCGGAGCCTTTTTAATGACTTGAGTAAAAAAGCGATTGAGTTCACCGGTAGATATTTTCATATTTACCTTTTCCCATATTTCGTCAATCTTCTGGAAAAGTTCTTCAACACCCGCGCTCGTTTTTGCACTTATAAAGACGACCGGAATATCCGTCGCAAAGTGAAAAACCTCTTCCATCTTTTGACGGAACTTTTCTCGAAATGCTGGGATCTTTATTTTTGCTTCGTCTGACTTATTTGCAACGATCAATACAGTTTTGTGAGCTTCTTGAATCTGTCGCATGATCTTTGCATCTTGCTCGGTCGGACCTTCCAGAATATCAATCATTAAAAGCACGATATCCGCGTTAGGAATAGTCTCCCTCGACTTTATCGTCGCGATGATCTCTACGCTGTCTTCGATCTTTGATTTCTTCCTTAAGCCCGCCGTATCCGTAATCGTGTATACTCTTCCATTTCTTTCAAAAAGTATATCAATAGAGTCTACAGTGGTTCCAGCAATGGGCGAAACAATCATACGGTTTTCACCTAAAAGTTTGTTCGCAAGAGAGCTCTTACCTACGTTGGGTTTTCCAAGAATCGCAAAGGAAAGCTCTGATTCAGTTTTTGTATCTGCACCCTCAGGCATTGTGTCTACGATCCAGTCTAGAACGTCCGCAATCCCCTGCCTCTTTTCAAAAGCACATGGAATAATTTCCCCACCTAACTGATAGAAATCAGCAGCTTCGATATCGATATTTTCTTCAGAGTCTAATTTATTAACGACAATACGAAATGGTTTTCCACTTCTTTTTACCATCTCATAAAGAACACGGTCTTCAGGAATTAAACCTGCTCTGCCATCTACAATCATCAACGAAAGATCACTCATAGCAAGAGCGTCTTCAACTTTCTCTTTGATCAGCTTCGGCAAAAGGTCATTGCTCTCCGTCACACCGCCGGTGTCCATGACTTCAAATTCTTTTCCGCGCCACTCGGCACGACCAAACTGAATGTCTCGAGTAACGCCCGGTTGATTTTTAACAATGGCGCGTCTTGCATTCGTGGCAATATTAAAGAAAGTCGACTTCCCAACATTGGGACGCCCGACAATGGCTACTTTACTAATTTTTGATAACATAGCCTAGCTCCTTTAATACGATTGGATCCTTGAACCACTTCTTTTTTACTTTCACATGCAATTCTAAGTAAACTTTATGGCCTATTAGCTTTTCAATCAATTCACGAGATCTCGTTCCAATTGTCTTAATGGTCTGCGCTCCTTGACCGACCACGATCTTTCTTTGATTTTCTTTTTCGATAATAATGTCCGCGTAGATTTTTGTAAGTGTTGCGCCCTCTTCAAAAGATCGGATCTGTACTGCGAGTTGATAAGGTATTTCTTGGAAAAGAATTTCAAAGGCCTTTTCACGGATGATCTCGGCAACTATATCTCTCACATTCTCAGTTGTTGGAATTTCTTCGGGATAAAGCGGAGCAGGACTGTCTGGAAGAATTTTATTGATCAAGGAAAAAACCTTCTCACGCGTTTGCTGAGGCTCGCTGTGTGCTGAGATTTCTGTGTAAGGAATATTGTTGTTTTCAAGCTTTGCTTTTAGCGTGTGGCCACGATGGCCCAATCCAAGATCTGTCTTAGTGATTACCGCTGCCCAGGGCTTACCACAGTTTTGAGCCATATCTATGATTTTTTCCAATGGCTCAGGGCTTTGAGCATCCAAGTTTAATACCGCTAAAACGCTATCAGAGCCTCTAATAACGTCGTTTAGCTCTTCTTTTAAGAACTGATTAAGCCCAGAAGTATTTTCAATTGCTCCCGGAGCATCTACAAGTATGGCTTGGAAATTGTCTTGTGTGACAATTCCGCTAATTCTGCGGCGAGTGGTCTGCGGTTTGTTAGTCACGATGGAAACTTTTTCTCCAACAAGACAGTTAGTAAGGGTGCTCTTACCCGCATTAGGAATGCCTAGTAGGGCTACAAAACCCGCTTTATAGTTATTTGTATTTTCCATTACAGCATCTCCTCTGGTATTTTTTCCAGCGCTATTTTTGCAGCATTTTGCTCTGCTAGTTTTTTATTTCTTCCGTTTGCTTTTGCTAATACTTTTCCATTTAACATCACTTCAACTTCAAAGATCTTTTGATGCTCTGGACCTTCGCTGCCAATCAAATTGTAGGATGGAGTCATGTGGTATTTTTTTTGAAGTTTCTCTTGGAGCATAGTTTTAAAATCTTCAAAGGCGTTAACACCGGCTTTTACCTTTTGAATTTTTTCATTAAAAAGTGCTTCAATAATTTTTTTCGTGAGTGCAAAACCACCGTCCAAGTACAAAGCTCCAATTAAGGCCTCAAAACAAGAGGCTAAAATTCTTTGGTTTTGATTCATACCAGATTCCAGCTCAGAGCGGCCCAACTGAATGCATTTTTCAAGGCCTAATGATTTTGCGATTTCACAAAGAGAAAGTTCGTTAACAAGGGACGCTCGTTTTTTTGTAAGGTCCCCTTCGGCCTCGTTTGGAAACTCATTCATCAAAATGTCGCTCAAGATGAGATCCACCACAGCGTCTCCTAAGAATTCGAGACGCTCATTGCTTTCAGACATACGATCGCGCTGGCCGTTTAATGCGCTCTTGTGAGTAAAAGACTCTATGAGTAGTTTGGGGTTCTGAAATGAATACCCTAACTGAGATTGAAAATGGACTAAAAAATCCAACCCCTGGGGGCTAGTAAAAAAGGTCATCAAGGACTCCTCCGCTTTATAGGCTGTCCAATAAAATTAAGGCTTTTTTATACTCGAAGCGTAAAAAATTAGCAATAGGGATCTCGCCCGAGTGTAGAAACTACGAGATCCGTATAAATTTAGTAATTGTGAAGGTTTATGGAATTATCATAAAAGAATGCTTGTGGGTCTCTTTGGTACGGTTTCATGTGTTTTGCAACCTCGTCCACAGCCTTTGTAAATGCTGACCAGCGAACATCCCATCGCTTCTTCCATGCTCCAAATAAGAAGGTATGGTTCCCACAACCTGGAACTGGAATACGGCCCGCAGTGGAAGGATAGTCCTCATAACCTAAGGCCTTTTTAAGTTCATTTACACTATGGTAGTCCAAGAATCTTGAAGATTGGCCCTTTAAGAAACTATCTAATGCGAGAACTGTTTCAAAAAGTTCTCTTTCAAAGCGAGTTACACCCGGTCGTGAAGGAGACCCTACAAAGTATTTCAGTGAAACTGTATGAGCGCTATCTGCAGAGCCACCATTATCCACCATTGTGATGGCAAAAGTTTTTTGATGGCTATTGAGCATAGCTTCCATATTTGAACCATAGGGTCCAAAACGATCTCTTTGAGAAGTAAGCGCATCCACCAAAGCCAAGGCAGAAAGCTGCTTTGCAAGCTCGATCTCCGTATTAACGGCAATGGCATCTTTCTCAGAATAGGAAAGTGATTTTTTAGATGTCAAGTAAACGGGGCGACCCTCAGGCTGTGCTCCATCCCGAGTAATCATTCTCACCAAAGGATGGTTTGGGTTTAGTCTTTTTTGATCCACTCTATCTACAAGCTCACGAATATCGACAGGCTTAATACCCTCTTCAAACTGCTTGTATACTCCAATCACATAATGCGGATTTGCATTCATATAATTTAAGATATGGGCGCGATTACAATTTCGGGCCTTCGGAGCTTGAGCTTCCATAGCTTTTAGTGCCAACTCTCTCCCCACCCCTGTTAAAGTCATTCTTACAGCAGGCGTTGACCAATTCGAGCGGCTTAATAACCTTGCAACATTGAATGCGAAAATCTCACCTTCGATATAGGTGGCATGATTCGGAGCCGACCAAATTCCCATGGTTTTATTGTCAGCATTTCGGATGACTAGGGCTTGATGGGATGAACCACCTTTTTGTTTGTAGATCAAAGAATATCGTCCACCACCGGAACTTAAATCTTGCGCGATATCTTGCGCCTCTTGATACATGCTTTGCCAACGATGGGCCTCTGGAAGCATGCTGGAATTTTTCCAAACAAGATCATCGTTATACGGCTCAAATCCAGAAG
>JAEYZS010000048.1 GCA_023427925.1 Pseudomonadota bacterium
AAGCAGATTACCTGGTTTAGGAAAGGCTGTAGGCTCTGCCATCCGCGGATTCAAAAAAGGAATTTCCACTGACGACGAACAAAAAAAGCTCGCCGACAAAAAAGAAGAATCCGAAGAACACAAATCCTAACTATTCTTTAAAATTGTTTTTACACTTCGTCCAATGCCGTTAGCATCGAGACCATGCTTCTCATAAAGTGCTTCCGGGGTTCCACTTTCACCGTACACATCTTGAACACCAATACGATGGAGTTTTGCAGGAGCTCCAATTTCCGCCATACTTTCAGCTACCACACCGCCGAGTCCGCCAAGTACGTTGTGATCTTCCGCTGTAAAAATATGTTTCACTTTTTGCGACCATTTCTGAACGCACTCTTTATCAAACGGCTTGATAGAGTGGATATTAACGAGTCCTACAGACAACCCTTCTTTTTCAAGATTTTTAATCGCGTGATAAGCATTCCCAGTTAACCCACCAGTCGCAAAAATAACTGCATCTTTACCATCTAAAATCTCATCTGCTTTACCAAATCGGAATTTATAATTTTCGTTATGTATGTTGACTACATTTTGACGAGTCAAACGAATGTAAACTGGTCCTTGATGATCAATCAAGTATCTCATCATTGCTTTTGTTTCGACATCGTCAGCAGGTTGAAGAACGGCCATTCCAGGAAGAGTGCGCATACAAGCAAGATCTTCTAGCGCCATTTGCGAACAACCATCTTCTCCAATCCCAACTCCAGCGTGAGTTCCAACAAGTCTAACGTTTGCGTTAGCATATCCCACAGTGACTCGGATTTGATCAAATCGTCCCGTTAAGAACGCACCAAAGGAACAAAGAAATGGAATTTTCCCCGAGAACGCAAGCCCCGCTGCTACACCAATCATATTTGCTTCTTGAATTCCCATTTGCAGGAATCTCTCGGGAGCTACTTTATTAAAGCTTTCCGATTTCGTACTCTTTGAAAGATCGGCATCTAAAACAACAACGTTTTTAAATTCTTTACCAAGGTTTGCCAGAGCTTCGCCGAAACTTCCGCGTGTTGCATTTCCAACTTCACCGATATTGTTACTCATGATATTTTCTCCAATTCTTCTAAAGCTTTTTTCAATTCTTCTTTTGTCGGACTTACACCGTGCCATTTGTTTACGTTTTCCATAAAAGACACGCCTTTGCCTTTAACGGTGTCAGCAATAATCATTGTTGGTTTTGTTGTTTCCGCACGAGCTTTCTTTAAAGAATCCAAAATTTGATCCATATCGTGTCCATCGATTCTTAAAACATTCCATTTAAATGCTTTAAATTTTTCTTCGAGTGGCTCAATGTCCATGACATCTTTAGTTTGTCCATCAATTTGATATTTGTTTGCATCGAGAAACACGCATAGATTGTTGAGTTTATAATTTCCCGCCGACATAAGAGCTTCCCAAACTTGTCCTTCTTGAGTTTCTCCGTCGCCCATCAGACAGTAGACACGATAATCTTTCTTATCAATTTTAGCCGCGAGTGCCATACCTTGAGCCACGCTCAAACCCTGACCTAATGAACCCGTTGACGCTTCTACCGCCGGCATTCTTACTCTGTCGGGATGACCTTGAAAAGGTGACCCCAATTGCCTCAATGTCATTGTGTCTTCCGGTTTAAAATAACCTCGATATGCTAGTGTTGCATAGAGAGCCGGAACCCCATGACCCTTTGACAATACAAATCGATCACGATTTTCATTCTCAGGATTTTTCGGATCCACCGTCATCTCATTAAAAAACAAAGCCGTAATAATATCGATGGCTGAAAGTGAGCCGCCGGGATGGCCGTTACCGGCTTTTTCGAGCATTTCAAGAATGAGTTTACGACTTTTCGTCGCCTGTTTTTTCAGTTCCGAAGTGGGTTGATTTAAACTTTGCATATGATTTCCTTTAGAGTGCTAAAGTAGGAGAAATTTGCCTTTAATCTGTTTTCCGATTTTTGCTACTCTTGGTCAAGACATCTTAAGAAAATTCGGCGATACTACTGAGAATAACAAAGGGCAGAAAATGAACTTAAGAAACATACCAAAAGTAGAACTCCACCGACATCTCGAAGGCGCTGTGCGTTTTTCCACTTTAATCGAATTGGCTAAAAATAAAGGCCTTGATCTCCCCTATAACGATTATAAAAAGCTTCACGACACTCTGGTGTGTCATTCTCCAATGAAGGACTTAAAGTCCGTATTAGACAAGTTTTTTACGACACAATCATTGCTCGATTCTGAAGAAGTGTGGGAGCGATTGGGTTATGAAGCCTGTGAGGATGCCTTTAACGAGGGGATCGTACTTTTAGAATTAAGATACTCACCAAGCTTCTCAGCCCTAAACCATCCGAAGATGACTTTTGAAAAAATCCATCGCAGCATTATGAAGGGCGTGGAAAGAGCGCAGAAAATTTACCCAATGGCTGTAGTAATGATTGGAATCTTAGGAAGAATTCAACCTGTCCCGGAGGCCGCAAAGTCTGCGGACTTTATTATCGAAAACAAAGATTCTTTCGTAGCCATAGATCTTGCCGACAATGAAGAAGGATTTGATTGCAAACCTTTTGCTCCACTTTTTGAAAAAGCAAAAGAAGCAGGATTAAGAATAACTGTTCACTCAGGAGAAGTTCCAGGCGGAGAATTTTTTGTAAAAGATGCCATCGAATATTTGCACGCCGAAAGAATCGGTCATGGTGTTCAGATTTATAAAAGCCCAGAAATGATCAATTTTGTTAAAGAAAGAAACGTGACATTAGAACTTTGCCCCATCAGCAATAAGCTTACAAATGCCATTCCAGATTTGGCAAAACATCCTTTGAAGTTCTTGATGGAACAAGGCGTGAGAGTTTCTATTAATTCCGATGACCCTGGAATATTTGGAACAACGATTTTGGACGACTATGAAGTCCTCAAGGACCTTCACGGATTTAAACTCGCAGACTTCAATCGCTGCAATCAGATGGCCTACGAAGCTTCATTCATTCCAGAAAGTGTAAAATCAAAGTTTTGGAAGAGCTTGTAAAAAAAGGCTGCGATGAGCAGCCCTTTTTTTGCGTCGTGTATAGGAAAGGTACGGCGTACCTTATTTTTCTGCTCTGGGTTTTTGGACTTTGTCTTTTAAGATGATTTCTGAATCGGCTGTTGATTCTAAACGCGTTCTTGTTGCAAGAGTTGATATATGATCACAGAAATATCGACGTGCGAAATCATCGGCTCCGTGAATGTTCTTTATACACGCTTCAAAGTTATTTTCGTATCTTTTCACTCCTCTAGAGCTAACAGTTTTTTTTTGCGCAAATACCAGCTCGCCTTTTTTCATAATGTCCTGACACGCTTGCCAAGTTGTTCTCAATGATGAACAACTCTCGCTCGTAAATTTCTTGCTTTTGGGTTCATACTTATCCCCCCCGTTAACCGTAGGCTCAAAATAATGTACTTCAAATGATTCTGGAGTACAGTCATTGGGTTTTTCAGAAAACTTGATTTCAAAATCATTTATAAGAATCCCAAGTGAATCGAAGAGTAATTCATGGTCCAGGAATTCGTCCACATTACTTTTATGTACATTTATCGTTTTTCTAGCCTTAAGAGGCTGTCTATCGATTAGTATTGAATAGCTATTCCCTGATTTAAATGTCTTTAAATCTGTTCCACCGGTGCAGAATCTGATGTTTGATTTATTGATATTATTTCTAACATCATTCAAACATTTTTTTTGATCTTCAGTAGTAAGTGGGCTCCGCATATCCGATGCCCATTCTGCGTCAATTATTAATTTAGTGTATTCGCTACACGGCAAACTCTGCGCGTGTGCAGTGAATGATAGAAGTGATACAAGTAAAAAAATTTTAAGGTACATATTGCCTCCACCTACCAAGATAACAACTTCGCAACAACCCTAAAAGACTAGTTTTAATATTAAGCACATGTTTATTTGTAATCTGTTGAATTGGACCTAGGCCTAAGTTTCTCAAACAAAAAAAGGCTGCGATGAGCAGCCCTTTTTTTGCGTCGTGTATAGGAAAGGTACGGCGTACCTTTTAGAAGGAGAAGTAGAATTGGATGGATGGGAGGATGTTGTTGTGTTCTAGTTCTGCTATGCTTGATCCGTTTTGTTCGTCGTATTCCCAGTGTCTGTAACTTAAAAGTGGACCGATTCCGATAGATCCGATGTTAAAGACGTAACCTAACTCCACTGCGTATCCTGAGCCTTCGTAGTCTTCAAGTTCGGACTTAAAATAATAAGAGCCCAAGATTTGCCATCCACCAGAGACATAGCCGATCGTTGCTCCTAATGAATCACGATCTTCATCCGTTGCACCCGATCCGCGCTCACGGCTTTCCATATCGTAAAC
>JAEYZS010000085.1 GCA_023427925.1 Pseudomonadota bacterium
AACTCTTAAATGAGGACTCTCAAGGTGATATTTTTTCTGCTGCGACCGTGCTCGCCGAGTTGAACGGGAAGGAGTTACCGGCTGAATTGAAAGTACAGGTAGCAAATTTGCCAGTTACAAAACAAAAGGATAAGCTATTTGAGGTTCTGCAAGCTCTTCAGGTCATCAGCGATCGCAGCATGTTTGAAAATTTGTTAAATGTTTACTCCAACAATTTTAAGATAGCCATATCCTATCGGCCTCTTGAATATTGTAAAGATGCATTGACCAAGGTCTTATACATAAAAGCTGCGGACGCGCCTGAAGTTTTAGTAAGATTAATTAGACGAAAAGGCTACAGTGACGATCATGGATGGGGTGCATTGACTCTTCAACCAGTTGATGTCCATGAGGTCAATGGTCGTCACCGTACTTTTCTGAAGCCTCCCTTTGTTGCCAATGTAGCGAACATATTTGATGAATGGTTAAGGAAAATCCAGGACAGTTACTCCTATTCATAGAGAAAAGTTCACGTCACGCCAATTGCTTAGTTCTTCAGTTGTCCAGAGTTGGGGAAAAAATATTATGGGTTGACGTGAGGGCGAAAGGTAGGTACGCCAGTTAGTTCCACCGGTTCCTTCTTGATGGGGATCTTGTCCAAGATAGTGAGCTGCAATCTTAAGATGTATAAATCGCCAAGTATGATTGACTACGAAGTCAAACGCTTTCATCCAATTAGTTAATTCGGGAAATAGACTCGAAGATTGATATCGCTTTGTATAAATAGCATTCAGGTTTTTGGAGCTGTTCTCTTTTGCAAGCAAGTTTAACTCACCTGACCACTTACTTTCAAACATTGTGAGTGTCCTTGTAGGAACGCCATCGCTTCCTGCTGCGCCAGATTTCCAATAAATATTATGCAGGAAATCGCCACTTTGTAAGTTTTGCTCTTGGTGTTGTCTCGACAAATTTATCAGCTCGGTACTTAATAATTCAATTACCCTGAATTGGAACGATTGAAATCCGCTCGATGGTTCGAGGATGTCCCTGAAGCTTAAAAACTGATTTTTTTCAATGATTTGAGGAATGTTTGCAAAATAGGCGGAAATTGAATCAAACTGAATAACGCAACGTTTTAGTTTACTAAGGAAGATGGAGTCGCCCATTTGTTCATCGTGGACTATTTGTTTTAGTTCGTGAATGATCAAGTTGAAATGCAATTCTGTGAGTTGATGTGAAACGATAAAGACTTTCTCATCGGGAATAGTGGTTTTTGGTTTGCATAAGCTTAGTAGCTTCGGGATGTTCATATACTCCCAATAAGTAACTTTCTTTCTAGAGAAAAAGTTTTTAAAGTACATAAATTTCAGTATTTTGTTTCCAGGTATGTTGATAAATGGTTTTTCTTGGTAAAGCGGTAATTTGGTCAACGGCGGTTAAGGGCAATTAAACGAATCAATAGCTAACTTCATCTTAAAACCTCAATTATCTAAATTGGCTGGTGTCGCACAATGTTATATGGATATTTTTTCGTTACGTAATATTCATGTTTTGAAATTCGATCAACGCACAGATGATGCTTTGAAGAAGGTTTCAATGTGGGCCAAAAATTATTTAGTATTGCCCCATAATGATCTCGGCCGAAGTGGACCTGTTTGCCCGTTCGTGAAGAACGCCGTCGATTCACATAATGCCTTATTTTTTTCTGTTGAATCAATTTCCTCTGGATGTGAGTTTGAGAAATTGGAAAACGTCATTTTGCAACGACTTGTCCAATACCGCAATTTAAGCGTTGATTCGCAAGCGGAGAACTACAAGGCGCTGATGATCCTGTTTCCAGAACTTGAAGATTGCGCGGAAACATCGTTACTTATCGATAAAATTCATAAGAAGTTGAAACCTATTTTCGTAAGAGATTACCTGATGCTCGGTCAATTCTATCCTTCTTGTAACGAAAGTGGCCTTCATAATCCTGATTTTCGACCACTCACGTCTCCGATTCCGTTATTTGTTATAAGGGAGATGCAGGTTTTAGACCTACCGTTTTTAGCCCATGATGTTGAATTCATCCGATCGTATTGTAATAAGTTCGGCATTAATGATCGCTCAAGTCTTGACAAGTTGGTCGCCTCTATGAAACTTCCCAAGTTGCCAAACAAATGGGAATATTATTCCGAAAGAGTTTTTTCCATGTGGCATCGGAAAGCTTTTTAATAGTTTTTACCAGGTAAAATTAAAAAACTGATCAATTCTTTTTTTCAATTCTTGGGGCATAATAACCGCACGCAATTGATCGAGCACAGGGTTGTGATATTGTTCTGCGCTCGGTATCAGCGGCGCGTTGAGGTACCATTCGGCTTTATTTAAAGAAATTGCTTCGGGATTTACAGTGAAATAATTACCAAATTTCTCAAGTTGCTCAGGCATAATATCCTCTATTGCTAAGATGAAAATTGCAGCCGCTAATTTTTCCAGAATCTCTTCGTTTTTCTTATATTCATCAAGTGGTTCATGCTGCTTTTTTATATTTCGCTGAAATATGTTGTGCAGAAACGGTATTCGTAGGTAGTCAATGAATTCAAATTTAACTTTGTTTGGACTGCGATTGACCCAATCCACAAATAGTTCCTTCAAGTTGGAGGAGACGACAAAGAACTTTGAGGTGATCTTCCTTAGTTCAATATTGTTCGCTGGATTAAGGAAGGTTCTGTTAAACATTTGGCTTGCAACAAACGACCATCCCATTGCAACGTCCCATACGAAACTTAGGAACATTACCTGCTGGTTGTCAAAAAGTAAATATGTGGCGTGGATTGTTTTAATTAGCCAATCGTTGTAAGAGATAATAAAGTTATTGAAAAAATTTATTAGCTCGGTGTCGAGATAATTTTGGTTTTCGGCTTCAATCATTCTTGTAATCATGGTATTTCCGAATCCAATGACGTTGGATCCAGGGGAATAATAGGGATCGGAAAAAAGTCCAGATTCACCAGTACATGCCCAGCCTTGTTCCGAAAACACCTGCTTAGAAGAATATGAATAGTTTTTAATAGCAAGAAAGTCTATGATGTCAAATCCCTCTAAATGTTCAGCGATTTTAGGCTCGAACCGTCGAAGCCATTCAATTGCTTTGTGTTTGGAGCTATAGGTAATTATTGGATGTATTTTTTCATGCGTCACAATTCCAAGACTAGTGTTTCCAGATGACAACGGAATTACCCAGACCCAATATCCCTTCCCGACAAAATGAGTTGTCGAGTAGTAGCGCGCCCTCAACGGTACTCTCTTATGCCATTCGGTATTTGTTGTTGGTACAAAATGTGTATAGTCAAACTTGCCTTTAACCCGAAACCATGCAGAACTGCGATTTTCATCGACACTAATTTTAAGCTGAAATTTGCGTTGTAAAAAATTTCTCCTGCCCATTGCGTCTACAATCCAGCGTGCACTTAATGTTTTTGTTTTATCGGTTGTGAGATCTCTAAAGGTAACTGTATTGTCCGCGTGACCGTCGGTAATAGTAATATCGTCCACGGAAATATTATCCACTAGTTCGATGCCCATGTCGGAAAGGATATTCCACAGGTCAGTCTCAAATAGTCCTCTATCAATTTGAAATGAATCATACGGAGGATAAGTCGACAATCCGATTTCTGTCCGTTCAGAGATACATTTCGTGGGATCACCCAAAAAATATCGTAATCCTAGTTTAGTTAATTGGTTATTCTTGAAATATGCGCCTAATTGCAAGACATCTTTAAGATAATTTGCTGCTATTTCAACTGTAGATTCACCGACCTTCCATGTGGCTGGAGGAAAAGGGAATCTGTTTTTTTCTAAAACAACAATGTGAATTGAAGGGATTGTGATTTTCAATTGTCTGGCTAACGTAAGCCCCGCTAATCCTCCTCCACAAATGATAACGCCGGGATTGCTCGGAATTGATTGATCCATTTTTTTTGATTTATTGTCTTAATTATGAAGCTAATAACTCATTCTTTTTTTTAAGATATTGTTGATCAACTCTTCTATCGACTGATTTTCCATCAGTTCGCTCATGGTAATTGGATATTTCTCTTTGATCAACTCCAACAGTTTTAATGCCATTAGTGAACTACCGCCGATGTTGAAGAAGTTGTCTCTTATCCCTATTTTCTGATCGATAAAGATTTTTTTCCAAAGGACCACCAACTCGTGTTCAAGATGGGTGCGCGGTGCGAGGTAGGTGTTCTCTGAAGATTCGGCAATAGTTAGTAACGCATCCTTGTTTACCTTTCCATTTGGCGTATGGGGAAATCTCGCTACCTGTATTACTTTGTCTGGAATCATGTAAGACGGTATTATTAGCAACAGCGCCTGTTTGATTTCATTTGAGGAAACTGCTTTATCAGCGATCACAAATGCCACAAGGCTTTGGATGGTATCATCTCCAGCGATCGGTATGATAACAGCATGGGAAATATGAGGTAGTTTCACGATTGCTTCTTCAATTTCGACTATACTAACACGATTTCCTCGAATTTTTAGAAGCTGATCTTTTCGCCCAGTATATTTTAATTTTCCATTAGATAGCCATTTTCCAAAATCGCCAGTTTTATACATCCGAACAGAACTGTCATGTCCATTGCCGACATTTACAAAACTATAGTGGGTTAACTCCGGTGCATTAAGGTATCCTCTACCTACACCAACCCCAGAAATCCAAATTTCTCCTTCGATTCCAATAGGAACTGGCTTCTGGTGTTTGTTGAGAATGTGAATGCCCAGGTTTTCGATAGCAGTGCCGATCGGAAGAAAATTAGACAACTCGCCATCCACGTACTCAAAAATAGTTGCGCAAACACTGACCTCGGTAGGACCGTAAGCGTTAAAAAACTGGACCGATTTAGATGCAGCATGAGCAATTTTGACACTGCATGCCTCTCCGGCAGCAATTAAACGGCGAAGGCTGTTGATCTTCTCAAATGGCAGTAATGCAATGTACGATGGTGGGAGGGTTACCGTTGTTGCGCAGCTTTGTTGCAACATGCGATGGAGCATCACTTCTTTGATTGACTCCTGATCCGGAATAACCAAACAGGCGCCAGAATTGAGCGCCATGAAGATTTCCGAAATGCTTGCGTCAAAAGAAATACTTGCGAATTGTAGAATACGATCTAAATTCGTAATTCCAAATTGTTCAATTTGCGCCATGCACATATTCAGAACACCTTGATGCTCGATCGCCACACCTTTTGGAGTTCCGGTGGTTCCCGAAGTATAAATAACATATGCAAGTGAGTTAGGTTCGATTGCATAAAGTTTGTTTCCAATCAACGATGGTTGTTTTTTGACAAAAAATCCGGAAAACAATTCGTCAATAGAGATGACCTGATCGTTTTCGTACGATTCATTAGTGTCGCATATAACCATCCGTGGTGTGCCGTCCTGCAAGATATTATTCACTCTTTGCTTGGGCAACTGGGGGTCCAATGGTAAGAATGCACAACCACTCTTTAGTACAGCCAGTATTAGAATTATCATTTTTTCCGATCGAGAAATATTGAGCGCAATAATATCTCCTTTTCTGAGTTGGAATTTGTTTTGTAATAGTGTGGCAAGTTCGTTCGAATGAAAATTAAGTTCACCATAACTTAATTGTAAATCTTTAAACACCACCGCTGTGCTATCAGGTGATGTTGCAGCGTGTTGTTCAAATGGTATATGAATTAGTTTTAAGGGGAAGGCTTTCGTTCGAATCACAGGAGTACTTAATTTTTTCAACTGCACTTTTTCCTTTACGTCAAAAATATCTATGGTGGAAACCAATGATCGGGCGTCTGCAATTATGTCTTCTAGTACGCGGTTGAAATGGTTAAATATGTTGGATATAAAATGACCTTCATAATGAGCATCGTCGAATCTAATTTCAATATCCCTAAGAGAAAAGAAGAAGTACAGATCATAAGACGCAAGTTGATTTGCCTCAAAATTTCTGAAGGACACAAAGATATTTGAAAGGTTAGTGGGGGCTTCAGATTCCTTGCTAAGATTTAGGTATGCCTCTTTTAGAGCGTTTTGGGCTGAAATTAGACAGTCTCGAATTGAGCTGTTGTCGCTAAATTCAATCGAAATGGGCACGCGCGCCTGATCATTGCCACTCCACGGAACGACTGGGAGGTTAGTCATGATCACCACTTCGTCAGCTGACGTATAGCGTCTCAGCAAAATTGAGATAACAGAAAGATAGGTCAAATAAATCCCTTCCGGCCGATTCTCATATTGTCTATTTAGCAGGTCATAAGATTTGGGATCAATAATTGAACGCTGCTTCCTCAATATTCCGGCTGAGCCATTGACAGCTGATTCCTGTCGAAACAGAAATGGGGCCGATCCGGGTTCCAACGGTTGTAAGCGATTTGGCACTTCAGCATTTAGTTTAAATTAACGATATACAACAGCGGTTAGCAAAAGTTTTATCGTTGGCGGCTAAGCATGTAGTATCTTACTCCCAGAAGAATAAACAATGGCAGCAATGCCCACGAAAAATTCTGGACATTGGTTATCCATGCAACTACTAAAAGTATAAGCAGACTGAGCAGTACAATGAAATACACCCTATGCCACCTCGGCTTGCTTAAACGAAGAAATGTTATTGATACAATGACGTTACCAGGAAAGGCCCAAAGAATATTTAAATTATTGGCGGCGGCATCATGATCCGTAAATAGCCAAAGAAAGAGAAGGACTATTCCGACAACGCCCGTCATAAAAAAAATGAGAGCGTCAAATAATTTTAAAGCACTGCCATTTTTATTCTTCACCCGGCTAAAAAGAAAAAGAACGCAACCCAAAATAACCCAGGTGACAATCGGGGAAATCGTTAAGGATTGGTCTTTTTTTTCGGCGTCACCCTCAAACAGAATGAGCGTTTCTTGCACCAACGGAGAGGAGGTCGGATCGCGTGTAATCGTCGCACGAGACAGACCTTCAAAGACCATTTCCGGTAAAAACATGCATTCTTCTGCCGTCAATGTTTTGTCGAGCGGCGATCCCAAGGGTATAACTATTGCCAAACTCGACCAGGAGTTGTCCGGAACGTACTGTCGGATGAGCTGTCGGTACGTGAATACTCGGTCAATTCGTTGATTAGAAAATCTTAGGTCGTCTCCAAGGGTCGACTTAAGCACTTCGATTATTTTGGTGGCACAATTGTCCGTAAAATAGTCGTAACGATAGTCAGCGTTTTCTGGTAACGCATTGTGCATTAGGAATTCAAATATTTTGTTCTTTTCCTCTAGGGTTAGATTTAATACCTGCTCTTTGACCCATCTCCCTTCCCTGACATATGAAGTTGGAAAATGCACGAAGTCATATGCACTAAGTTTGTAGATACTATTACCAAGCGCAAAACGTAGGTAGAAATTGGATGCGTCAAAATCAAACGTTCCATAATTGAATACAACATCGATATTGCGGTCTGGATCTTTTATGCGGAATGCAGTGTGTCCAAAGGCAAAGTAGAGTTCATCACCCGGACCGCAGGTAAGTACCGAAACACTTGCACCCTCTCCCAATCGAATCGGCGCAGCTGAGGCGCAAGGAATCGACAATATTACTATCAACGATAATACGACGCATTTCATCGAGGTACGTTTCAAAGATCTTTGTGCGAAAATTGAAAAATCATAGCCAAACCGATAAGGTTCTGAAAAATAAGAATAATACGTTCTTTGGCCAAATTTTTGGTGAGGTGTTCCTTTCCTTATTTGCAGTTAAATTCAAATGTATTAAATTAAGGACCTTAAAAACTTGTTGTTATGAAAACCCAGTTAAACGAGCTTGTCCAGAGGCTTACTGCCAAACAAGATGTTGAATGTGTTCGTCCAAAGAAAACTTCCACTGCGTTAAAGGAATGTATCGATCGAAACTACGTTCATGTGATGTTTCGAAAGACAGGTACTGAGGTTGGGGTAAAACTTGACCGCAAGGCTTGCAAATTCGATGGTGTTAATTTTGAGCAAGGCATCGGAAAGGTTTTAATAGTTGGTGGGCTAACCTTAAATTACGACAGGGTTCGATGTGTCGCTGAAATCGATTTGTCGTCATGTGAGGGAGAAGGTTTTCTGGAGCCTGTTTCAGAAGCGGAATACGCAGCGATTATGAAATAGCTTTATAGTTGGATTCCCTAGCTTCTCCACTGATGTGATCGGGACTGAAATCCCTCACAGGGAATTCCATTTTAATCGCGTTGAGCAACATGGACGAATTGTCGGAGCGTCCGGTGGTGTTTGGAATATTCGTTATAAAACATAACACTTCTGCGCATTTACAGAATTTTGACGTGATCAACCAATTTGCAGTGAACGAATACCGATTTATTTGAAAATCCTGTAGAGTATTTGTCAAGGGTCTATGGGTCAAATGTCGGTGTACTGGAGCCAGGTCAAGATATGGATTTGCTAAAGCCAACTGGAAAGGATCCGGCATACAGATATAAATGGTCCAATGATTAATCGGTCTGGATTTAAACGCGAACTCGCGAAGAAGCAAATACGCGTCAGTAAATGAAATTGTTTTGTTTCCCTTATGCTGGTGGGTCATCTACCGTGTTTTCAAAATGGTCTTTGTTATTGCCGAGTAGCATCCAGGTCGTGCCGTTTGAGCTAAAAGGGAGGGGTAAACGCGTACAGGAGGTCGCCTATCAGAATTTTAGCGAAGCGATTGATGACATTTTTGACAAAATAGGGCACGACCTTGCTGACGATAAATATGCATTATTTGGTCACAGCCTTGGAGCAAAAATTATCTTCGAACTAGCGCATCAAATCTTTGAGCGAAAGCTCCCCAAACCCTCACATCTTTTTTTTTCTGGAAGCGGAGCGCCCCACGTACCGGGGAGAGACTTAAAGGAATATAGCAAAATGTCGGATGCGCAGTTTGTGGAAGAGCTATTAAACCTGGGGGGAACTCCTAAGGAGTTTTTTAACTCGGAGGAGTTGATGGATTTCTTTATCCCTATACTTCGAAGTGACTTTTTGTTGGCTGAAGAATGTCGGATCTCAGTTCAGAAAAGCCCGTTACCGGTCAACATAACTGTTTTTGCGGGGAAAGAAGAGGAATTGGAATCGGAGCAATTAACAGGGTGGACGGAATGTACTACCAAGTCCTGTTCAATACATTTCTTTGATGGCGGACATTTTTTTATCAATTCATGTAGCGCACAAATTGCAAGACTTGTTGGACAAACGTTGATCCTCTCACAAAACCAATAGACTTACAAAATGGCTCATTTAGCACTCTTTATTTTAGTCATAACTGCAATTGTGGTTATTATGATCGTTGCCCAGATTGTGGCAGGTTGATCAATCTAGTTGGGCAGCCTAAAGTGCTCGGGGAGATGGTTGCTGGGGTGTTATTGGATCCAACCATTTTTGGTTTCTTGTTTCCCACTCTTTCTGAGCAAATTTTTTCACCTTCTGTAAGACCATCATTATTTATTCTAAGCAACCTTGGCCTTTCATTCTATATGTTTGTTCGCTGGAGCAGAAGTTGATTTTAAATTTTTCAATAGGCAATTGGCTCTGTTTTGAAATTCCTGGCTGAGTAAAGAACGAAGCAGGTGTCTTTTGCCCACTCAATGCCTATCGGATGCGAACGCACCATTGTAAAGACCTCCGACTCCATCTTCCAGTGTCATCCCGTGAAGTGACATGGATTGGAGGACCGCGGATTCATTTGCAGAGTTTGGTAGGGATTGAAGTTCTTGTTCTCACAGATTCCCAAGTTTGAGGGAATAGACTCAATACGTTGGTCCATGGTAGAGTCTTAAGTGACGTAACCATGCGGTCAACTACATCTTGCAGGTGTAGTAGTTCCGTTATGCGGTTATCAGATGTGCTGTATTTGTCAAGGGTAGTTCGCAGCCATTCAAAAGATCAATCTCATTGATTTTGCAGGTGCCTATGAACGAGTAGAGCTTTGCAGCGCGTTGGGCAAAACAGCGGTGATTAATGGCAGGTTTAGCAAAAAGGTTTCCGGGTTGCAGTCTACGGCGCTAAGTCGGCTCAGCCTGATTATTCCGGTAAAACTGAGCCACTGTTCTGGCGTAAAGTGAGCCACCCTGTTCTGCGATGATAAATGTAATTCTAATTTTTGGTTTTCTGTTTTCTTAGAGATTCCCCCTTCAGCTCGATCTTGTTGGCATTAGCTGTCATTCTGTCCATTATTGCATCTGCGAGGGTT
>JAEYZS010000087.1 GCA_023427925.1 Pseudomonadota bacterium
GATAGCGGTGAAGAAGTTGAAATCGCTCTTAGAGACGCAGAAGGAAGACTCTACTGTAAAGTGAGAGATTGTGATGAACTTTCTTTAGTTGATGGCTATTGCCGATTTCACTATTTGAAGCTCTGGAAGAAAATCCAACTCAGAAGAAAGATTTTAACTGACGGTAAGCTTGAAAAGTATATCGAAGAGCTAACATTAAGGTATCCTGATAAGTATATAGAGATGATCCGTGAAGATTTAAAATCGGAAAAGCACTTCCTAGCTGCTATTCAAGAACTTGAGATTGAAGACCTTAATGAAGACATTCCTGAAGGCGATGATGATCAAGGCTTAATGGATGAGGTTCGCGGAATGCAAACTGCCGGCGACGGTGACGACGACTCTTTTTAGTTATCGGCACCAGCCATAGTATCGAGATCCAGAAACATTAAGATCAAAATATTTCTTTAACGAATTGGTGTTAAAGTCTGAAAAGACTCGCATATATCCCGATCTATTTTCGTCGACTAAAAAGGTGTAATCACAATCAATATCCGCGAAAAAAGGATACCTGCAAAACTTTGTAAAGCGGCCTTTTGAGCTTGCGATCATCTTTCCGCGAGTGAGGGATTTGTCGAAGACTCGAACTAGACCTTTATTAATATTAATTTTTACTTCGATATTCCCATGTTCGGCATCAGTACAAGTAAAAGAATTTTGGTTATATTCCTCAGAAAAAGCATCAGATACACTCATGATTACAAAGACAAGAATTAAAAAATACTTCATTTATTCCCCTCTAAACCAGGCTCAATGTAAAGTCTGTTCTTGATCTAGATCCATACCGTGTTCTTTTAAAAAAGCGTCGGCCATTTTATCAAGCTCGATATTGTTGGTGCTCGATTTCAGAAAAACCTTGCTGTCTTCAAAATCAAAACTCGTCCAGAGAGTTGGCATCTCGATGTCGCCTTGAGCTTCAACATATTGAGCAAACATTGCGTCTAAAGCATCGATACTTAAGTGAATTTTCTCTAAGACACCATGATTACCATCATTTTCGTAATCAATCGTATAGTCCATTGAACTTTCGAAATTGATCTGACGAACCTTCTCATCTCTATTTCTTAGGCCGACAATGAGAATCAACTCCTCAGGGTAGATTGCTCCATCGATAATGAGAGTTTTATCAGACAAAAACTCCGCGTATTTTTCTTGGAAAGTTTCTTTGACAAGCTTTAAGAAATCCTTAGGAACAGGCTGATATTTATGTACGGAAGAAGTGCTGTGACGTGGATCCATTTCACTATCCTTTTTGGAGATTGACACATATTGATATGACCAACTAAAAAACCATATATAGTCATAAAAAATGGGAATGAAAAGGCTTAAATTTAAACCTCAAGAGAATTGGGTAAAAAAGCGGGCAAGCGTGCGAAAATACCTTACTTTTTTACACAATATGGAATATATAAACGCATGGAAACTAATCCTCAAAATACCTTAAAGCAGGCGTCCACAGAACTCGATAACAGCAACAATAAAAAACCGCATACGCAAGCGTTGAGTAATGGCGTTTATATTTCTACTTACGGCTGTCAAATGAATGAAAATGACAGCGAAAGAATGTATTCACTTTTAGAAATGAAAAATTATACGCCTGTTCAAACTCCTGAGCAAGCTAGCCTAATCATTATCAATTCATGCAGCGTGCGAGAAAAGCCCGTTCACAAAGTTCATTCCGAAGTCGGGAAATACCAGAAACTTAAAAACAGAAATCCTAATCTAAAAATTGGTGTTGGTGGTTGTGTAGGCCAGCAAGAAAAAGAAAAACTCACAAAGAGATCACCGCTCATTGATTTTGTGTTTGGTCCGGACAATATTGATGAGCTTCCTCAGATTATCACTGATGCCCTGTCAACAAGCGGTAAAGTCGTGAAGGCGAAGTTTTATAACAACGAGCCTTATATTGTTGAAAATATGGTTCGGAACCCAGGTGTCTCAACTTTTGTCAATATCACTAAAGGGTGTGATAATTTCTGTACGTTCTGTGTGGTTCCTTTTACTA
Organism: Pseudomonadota bacterium; assembly: GCA_023427925.1. Classification (GTDB taxonomy): domain Bacteria; phylum Bdellovibrionota; class Bdellovibrionia; order Bdellovibrionales; family JAEYZS01; genus JAEYZS01. The sequence continues at coordinate 2,045 of JAEYZS010000087.1, forward strand.
GAGGAAGACTGCGTTCTCGCCCTGCTCAAGATATCGTAAATGACATCAAAAACTTAACTCGTCGTGGAGTAAGGGAAGTCACGCTATTGGGACAAAATGTAAATTCGTATCACGGAGAATGCGGAACAACATTTGCTCAGCTTCTAATGAAGCTTGCAGACGACACAGAGATCGAAAGAATTCGCTATACAACTAGTCATCCTAAAGACTTTAACGAAGATCTTATGAAGGTTCATAGAGATTACCGCGAGAAAGTCTGTGACTATATTCATCTTCCCGTGCAGTCAGGAAGCACAGAAGTGCTTCACAAGATGAACCGCGTTTATTCAAGAGAGCATTACATCGATAAAGTGAAAAAGATCTTAGACTATGTTCCGGATGTTTCTCTTTCGACAGATCTCATCGTGGGATTCCCAGGTGAAACAGAAGAAGAATTCCAGATGACGATGTCACTATTGGATGAAGTCGAATATGAATCTATCTATGCATTTAAATATTCTCCACGCCCATTTACGAAGGCTGCAAGATGGGGAGACCAAATTACTGAGGAAACAAAATCAGATAGACTTGATCGTTTACTCAAAAAACATCGTGAACAGATATTTAATAACTGCTCAAGATATGTAGGCAGAGACTTTAAAGTGCTAATAGAAAAAGCTGACCCTAAGTATGCAGGAATAGTTACTGGTCGCAACACTAGAAATCAGTTGGTTCACGTTACAAACCAAACAAATGCGGCAGACTCTGACTTGGTCGGAACAACGGTTCACGTAAAAATTGAAAAAGCTCGTCCGCAGACTTTGTATGCAACTCTAAGATAACTTAAGCGAGGTGGAAATGGCTACAGTGATGACAGTTAGAGGTTTTACTCCAAAGATGGGTAAGGACTGTTTTTTGGCGCCAAACTCTACCGTCGTTGGTGATGTTGTATTGGGTGACGATGTTTCTGTTTGGTTTAATGCAGTTTTACGCGGTGATGTTCATCATATTCGAATTGGTGATAAAACCAATATTCAAGACGGTACTACAATTCACGGAACGTTTAATAAATGCGGTACTACTATCGGTAGTGGTGTAACTATTGGTCATAATGTCATCCTGCACGGATGTTCGATCGGAGATCGTTGTCTCATTGGTATGGGCACTATAATTATGGATAATGCAAAGATTGCTCCACGATGTATAGTAGGAGCGGGAAGTCTTGTGACAGAGGAATCAAACTTTGAACAAGAAGGCATGTTGATACTTGGTCGGCCGGCAAAGACGGTTAGACCGCTTAAGCCTGAGGAACTGGCGTTTCTTGAAAAGTCCGAACAAAATTATATTTTATATAAATCATGGTACGAAACAAAAAGCTGATTCGTTTCAGCGAAATTAAACCGCATTAGATTTAGAAAGAGAAAGGAACTAAAATGGCAAAGCAAGCAGATATCAGGTTGGCTCTAACATTTGATGACATCTTGTTGATTCCGAAATATTCGGAACTGGTGCCAACAGAAATCTCGACAAAGAGCTATTTTGCAAGAGATCTCTATTTAAATTCTCCCTTAATTTCTTCAGCAATGGATACCGTCACTGGCCACAAGGTTGCAAGAGTCATGGCGCAACTGGGTGGGTTTGGTGTCATCCATAAAAACATGCCTATTGAAGCTCAAGCTCAAGAAGTTGAAAAAGTAAAAAAATACGAAAGTGGAATGATTTCTGACCCGATTACATTGGGTCCTGATAAAACCGTTCAAGATGCTCTCGATCTTATGAAAAAGTATGGAATCAGTGGAGTTCCAATTACAGTCCAAGGGAAACTTGTTGGGATCCTTACAAATAGAGATTTGCGATTTGAAACCAATGTGACTCAAAAAATTTCAGATGTAATGACAAAGGATGATCTTGTGACCGCACAAGTGGGAACAACTTTGACTCAAGCAAGAGAGATTCTCCAGGAACATAGAATTGAAAAGTTACCGGTTGTTGATAAGGATAATTATCTTAAGGGTCTTATCACGATCAAAGATATCGAAAAAGCAAAGCAATATCCTCAGGCGACAAAAGATGGTCGAGGAAGACTGGTTGCGGGTGCAGGTATCGGAGTAGGACCAGAGGCGTTTGAAAGAGCAGATGCACTCGTTGCCCATGGTGTGGATATTATTTGTATAGATACAGCTCATGGCTTTTCTAAAAACGTGATTGAAACTACTCGATATTTGAGAAAGAGATTTCCAGATATTATTTTGATTTCAGGAAACGTAGCAACAGCAGATGGTGCTCAGGCACTCTTGGAAGCAGGAGCAGATGTTATAAAAGTTGGAATGGGATCTGGAAGTATTTGCACGACGAGAATTGTTGCAGGTATTGGCGTTCCACAAATTTCGGCAGTTATGGATTGTTCAGAAGTTGCAAAGAAACATGGCAAAACCGTGATCGCTGATGGTGGAATCCGTTACTCAGGTGACGTGACTAAAGCTATCGCACTTGGAGCAAACGCAATCATGGTCGGAAATTTACTTGCAGGTTGTGACGAGTCGCCCGGCGAAACAATTCTTTATCAAGGACGCACTTACAAAGTTTATCGCGGCATGGGAAGTATCGGAGCAATGAAAGAAGGCTCTAAGGATAGATACGGTCAAACAGATATTTATGAGAATGAAAAATTAGTTCCTGAGGGTATTGAGGGTAAAGTTCCATACAAAGGAAGTGCTAGTGGAATTATCTATCAATTGCTCGGAGGACTTAAATCAGGAATGGGTTATTTGGGGGCCAATACTGTTCAGGAGTTGCAAGACAAAGCGGAGTTTGTTCGTATTTCTCCATTTGGTTTAAAAGAATCACACGTTCATGATGTGACAATCACCAAAGAAGCTCCAAACTACAGATTGGAATAGGTATGGATAAAGTTGCGATTCTTGATTTTGGTTCTCAGTATACACAGCTGATCGCAAGACGATTGCGAGAGATGGGAGTCTATTCAGAGATATTCCCTCATCACTATCCTGTTGAAAATTTAAAAAAATTTGAGCCAAAGGGAATTATTTTAAGTGGAGGTCCTTCCTCGGTTGATGACGAAGGTGCACCTTATCGCAATGTTAGTGAACTTTCTGAAATTGCTCCGCTCCTTGGAATTTGTTATGGGATGCAGTTAATAGCAAAGGATCTTGGAGGAAAAGTCGTTCCAAGCAACAAGCGAGAATATGGAATGACGTACCTTAACTGGGAAGATAACTCGGTCTATAATGAAGAACGCCAAATGGTTTGGATGAGTCATGGTGACACGGTAGAAGAACTTCCGAATAATTTTAGAGTTTTAGCAAAAACAAACTCTGGTGCCACAGCGGCTATCGAAGGAACTCATGAAGGGACTGGAATTCTTGCGTTTCAATTTCACACTGAAGTGAGCCATACTCAAAATGGTGAGCAGCTTTTAGGTCAATTCGCCTTTGGAATGTGTCGGATCCAAGCAACTTGGTCTGCTCAAAATATTGTCGAAGAGCTATCTCAAAGAATTAAATCCAAAGTTCCTGAGGATGGACATGTTTTGTGCGCACTCAGTGGAGGAGTGGACTCGACCGTCGTTGGAGTACTATTAACAAAAGTGTTAGGTGCTCACCGAGTGGAGTGTTGCTTTGTTAATAATGGGCTTTTACGAAAGAATGAGTACGAAGAAGTCTTGTCGATTTATAAAACTCTAGGTTTAAATGTGACAGGTATCGATGCTGAAGAAGATTTTCTAACTGCGCTTAAAGGTGTAACAGAACCTGAGAGAAAAAGAAAAATTATCGGTAATAAATTTATTGATGTATTCGATCACTTTCTAAAGACAAAAGATCACGTAGAATGGTTAGCTCAAGGCACTCTTTATCCCGATGTCATTGAAAGTGTTTCTCCAAATGGAGCATCTGTCACCATCAAGACTCATCATAACGTAGGTGGTTTGCCTGCAAAAATGAAACTGAAACTTATAGAGCCTTTGAGAGAACTTTTTAAGGATGAAGTAAGAGCCATTGGTGCTGAGCTTGGTATCCCTAAAGATATTCTCGGAAGGCATCCGTTTCCTGGGCCCGGATTAGCGGTGAGGGTTCTTGGAGAAGTCACAAAGGATGATCTCAGTATACTCAGAGAGTGTGATGCTATATTTACAGAAGAGCTCAAATCGAGTGGGTTATATAATAAAATTTGGCAGGCATTTGTAGTCTTGTTACCCGTTCACACAGTAGGTGTGCAAGGAGACTCACGTTCTTATGAAAAATCCGTGGCACTTAGGGCTGTCACATCAAAGGACGGTATGACGGCAGATTGGTTTGATTTTCCAAATGACTTCTTGAGAAAGGTCTCTGGTCGAATTACCAATGAAGTTAAAAAGATCAATCGAGTGGTTTATGATGTGACATCCAAACCGCCAGGAACGATTGAGTGGGAGTAAGCGATCAGTTTTCTGAACTGATCTTGGTATATGGCGAAATTGTTTGTTGGGACCTTTAAGGGGAGATAAATTTTGAGTAATAATTTTGTTCATCTTCATGTTCATACGGAATACTCATTGCTTGAGGCGAGTTCGCGCGTAAAAAAACTTGTCCAAAAAGCAGCTGATCTTGAAATGCCAGCGGTTGCTATCACAGATAACGGAAATATGTTTGGTGCTGTTGATTTCTATCTTCAAGCTAAAGGCAAAGGTTTAAATGGGATCATTGGACTTGATGCCTACATTGCGCCCAATGGACGTCTTCAAAAACAAGACGACGGAAGTCGTGGAACACGTCAGGCCAATAGAAGAATCGTACTTCTGGCTCAAAACTATGCGGGCTATCAGAATCTCTGTAAGATTTCGACAATAGGTTATCAAGAAGGGTTCTATTATAAACCTCGAATAGATTACGAAGTCCTTGAAAAACACAATCAACATTTAATTGCTCTTTCTGGAGGTCTCAGAGGCGATATCGCAACTCATTTCTATGATAAAGGTGCGGATGAAGCTCTGGATAAAATTCGTTACTATCAGAAAATTTTCCCCGAGAGTTTTTACCTTGAAATGCAAAGGCCTGGGCTTGAAAAATGGAAAGAGTATAATAATTTTCTCCAAGAAGCTTCTAAAATCACGGGGGCTCCGCTTGTCGCTACTAACGAAGTTTTTTATTTAGAAAACGCTGATTCTTTTTCTCAAGAAGTTTTAATGTGTATCGGGAGCAACAAAACCCTCCAAGATGAATCACGAATCAAACTGGGGAGTGATCAATTCTATTTTAAGTCTGCTCCTCAGATGCGAGATCTCTTTAAGGATATACCAGAAGCCTGTGACAATACACTGGTGATTGCAGACCGTTGCAAAGTGAACTTTAAACTTAAAGATGAGCAAGGTAAGCCGATTTATCATCTTCCAAGTTTCCCGACAGAAGAAGGCCGCACGATTAGGGAAGAAATCTATGCTCAATCCATAAAGGGATTAGAACGTCGATTTAAAGAATTAGAATTCAAAAAAGAAACTGTGGTCGAAGAAGATAAGCCACTTTATTTTGACCGACTCAATTATGAATTAAGTGTGATAGATAAAATGGGTTTTAACGGTTATTTTATGATCGTTCAAGACTTCATCAACTGGTCAAAAGAAAACGGAATTCCAGTGGGACCTGGCCGTGGTTCAGGAGCGGGGAGTTTGGTTGCCTATGCATTGAGAATTACAGATCTAGATCCCATTCGTAACAAATTGATTTTCGAAAGGTTTTTAAATCCCGAGCGTGTATCCATGCCGGATTTTGATATCGATTTCTGTCAAGACCGTCGTGGTGAAGTTATTAATTACGTTACTCAAAAGTATGGCGCGCCATCGGTTTCTCAAATTATCACATTTGGTAAACTTCAAGCACGTGCTGCCATTAGAGACGTTGGACGTGTGATGGGCATGAGCTTCCAAGAGGTGGACGTTCTTTCCAAATTAATGCCAGACAAACTTGGAATTACCTTAGAAGATGCATTAACTCTTGAGCCTCGTATCCAAGAGCTAATGGATCAAGACTCAAGAATGGCAAATCTATTTGATATTGCTAGACGTATCGAAGGTCTCCATCGTCACGCATCTATTCATGCAGCCGGAGTGATTATTTCTAACCAACCTTTAGTTACCTATGCGCCTCTTTACAAAGGGAATGAAGGTGAAAACGTAGTTCAGTATGATATGAAAATGTCAGAAAAAATCGGGCTAATCAAATTTGACTTCCTTGGTTTAAAAACTCTGACATTGATCGACAACGCTCTGAAGCTCATTAAGAAAAACCGTGGTAAGGAATTTGCTGCGGATGATATTTTAATGAGTGATGCTGGGATTTATGAGCTGATGACTCGTGGAGATACAGCTGGGGTGTTCCAGTTCGAAGGTGGCGGTATGACGGAGACACTTAAGAAAGTGAAACCGACATGCTTTGAAGACATTCAGGCTGTAAACGCTCTTTATCGTCCGGGTCCGATGGACATGATTCCAGAGTATATTGCTCGTAAGCATGGTCACGTGAAGGTGACGTATCTCTTCCCAGAGCTTGAGGATATTCTTAAAGAGACTTACGGGATTATTGTTTACCAAGAACAGGTTCAGTTGATTGCATCGGTGATTGCAAGTTACTCACTGGGTGAAGCGGATTTACTCCGCCGTGCGATGGGTAAGAAGATCAAAGAAGAGATGGATCAACAAAGAGCGAGATTCCTTCAAGGTGCTGAGAAAAACGGCCATGACCTCAAAAAGGCAGGAGAGCTTTTTGATTTGATGGCAAAATTTGCTGAGTACGGATTTAACAAATCCCACGCAGCTGCATATTGTGTTGTCGCGGGACAAACGGCATGGATTAAGAACTACTATCCGGTTGAGTTTTACGCGGCACTATTAAATACGGAACTTTCAGATACAGACAAAATCGTAAAGTACATTAAAGATGCAAGAAAACATGATATCAGAGTCTTGCCACCGGATGTGAATTTTTCTGAGCACGGATTCTCGGTTCAAGACGGTGATATCTTCTTCGGTTTAGGTGCGATTAAGGGTGTTGGGCAATCTGCTGTTGAAGCCATTCTTGAAGCCCGTGAACTCAAAGAAAACAAAAAATTTGACTCTCTCAATGACTTTTTTATGAGTGTAGATTTGAGACGTGTAAATAAAAAGGTGATTGAGAGTTTAACCAAAGCAGGAGCGTTTGATAACTTTGGTTTTCATCGCGCAAAGCTATATAACGGTTTTGAGAAATTTATCGAAAGAGCTGAAGTCGAAAGAGTAGATCGAGAGCTTGGACAGTCAAGTTTGTTTGGTTTGATCGAAGAAGATTCCACTGAGACTACTGTAGAGCTTCCAGAATGTGCACCTTGGACAAAGTCTGCGCGTCTCAACTGCGAGAAAGAAGTTTTAGGATTCTATTTGAGTGAGCATCCATTAAATGGTCTAGAAAACGTATTCAGTAAAGTTGTGACTCATGATATTGCAGAACTTGATAAATTAGAAAATAAAAAGAGGGTCATCATTGGCGGAATTGTTGCATCACACAGAGAGATTATCACTCGAAAAGGTACGAGAATGGCGGTGATGGTGTTAGAAGATTTAAGCTCTACCATTGAGGTGGTGTGTTTCCCGGATACTTATGCTGAAGCCGAGACACTCACGAAATCAGATCAGCCCCTAGTATTAGAAGCGGTATACGAGAAGACCGAAGAGAATGGGAAAGTTATCGTAGAGCGTGTCTTTACTTTAGAAGAAAGAGTTAAGAGAGCATCACAGATTAAGATCGCCATGATTGCTCAAGATATGGATATTGAACCTTTAAAAGAAATTTTTAAAAAGTACCCGGGTAATTCTAAGGTCTATTTTGAATGTTATCTCAATGATCTCAACAAAAAAGTCATGTTCGAAGTAGAGGATGTAAAAGGCGTTTCTTTGAGCTCTCAGTTCTTCGAAGAAATTCAAACCCAATACTCAGACACAAGTTTCATTCATATCATGTAGGATTTTATGATTGTAAGAAGATTAGAAATTGGGGATGAGTTGGCATTTCAAAGAGCGTGTAGGGAATGGACTGATTCTTCGTTTGAATTCTTTCTTGGTTATACTCCAGAGATGAGTTTTAAAGATTATCTTGAATTAAAAAACGCAAACGAAAAAGGCGAGAGACTTGATATCGGTTTTGTACCTGACACATTTCTTTGTGGTTTTGTCGATGGAGTGATCATTGGAAGAGTTTCTGTCCGACATGAACTCAGCAAGTATCTTATGCAAGTGGGTGGTCATATTGGTTATGCTGTTATTGAGCCCTATCGAAACCGCGGATATGCAAAGCAAATGTTACGAGAATCATTAAAGATTGCTCGTTCATTAGGGATTGATAGAGTTCTTATGACTTGCGATGATGATAATATGGCCTCGATTAAAACAATAGAAAGCGCTCATGCTAAGTTAGAGAATAAGATTGAGTTAATAGATCGGTCCGTGCCAAAGCGACGTTATTGGGTGGAGCTTTCGAGTGAATATTAAGATTTTAAAGAAGACAAAAACCTATGTTATCGTTCATAAACCGGCCGGCACGGTTGTCTATGCGGACTCAAGAGAAGACGAGAAGATCAGTTCTCAGAGAATGGTAGAAAAGCAACTGGGTGTAAAAGTTATTCCTGTTCACAGAATTGATAAATCAACGTGTGGTGTATTGATCTATGCGCTCAATCAGCAAAAGGCTAATCAGCTTTCAACTTTATTTAAGACAAAGAAAGTTGATAAGAGTTATGTAGCTTTCTGTCATGGCGAGTTTCCTGATAAAGTCAGAATTGATTTCCCATTAAAGAAGCACAAACACAAGGTAACAGAAGT
>JAEYZS010000185.1 GCA_023427925.1 Pseudomonadota bacterium
CACCAGTCTCATCCTTACCGTCTTTTAGAGAATGAGGGTTAGGCATTCTGAATCTTTCTCTTTGTGGCGCAGGTTCTCTGTCGATATGCTCTCTCACTGGCGGTCGAGCATTTACATCTACTGGCAAGGGCCCCACTGGCGCAACATAGGGAGAGTATCTCAGACTCGGATACATACTCCAATTAGATACAGGATAGCTCATCTGTGCCATGTAGCGAGGGTCACACATAGGAGAAATTGGAACGGTGTCTGCTCCATGGTTGCGAGTAGAAGCATATAAGTGATCTCTAGCAATATCTCTTTGGCGATTCATAAAATCCCAGTCTGGAAGTTTACATGGTATAGCATTCATTGGGACTTGGAAGATCTCTATTGCTCCCGGTGGCAATGGCTTCCCCCGCGGCAGTCTCAAAAACATTCCGCGTGGATCAAATGCTGGTGCAATCGCAACGACGTCTCTAAAACTTGCACGCATGTCTGGCCCACCAGTTCTCATATCTTGCAGAAGCATTAAAGGATCAAACGTAGTTGCAATTTTTGGTCCTTGGGTTGTAGCCACAAGTATACCTTGAGATTTGATAATGAAATCAGCAACTGTGCAAGGCTCCACAGAATCCACATTTACGAGTGGAAAGCAGCCTACTCCCGGTGGAGGACCGAAACCTAACATCTCAAGCGGGATTGCCAATGATCCAGGATTTGTAGGCCCATCGGCGTATTGATGATTGGATTGAACGAACTTCGCATCCAATTCGTGAGGGACAAATCCATAAGGATTTAGAAATTGAGGGTGCATCGGCATATTTGGATTGTTTATTGGAGGTTGCCTAGGATAGCGGATCGGAGGACCCATAGGATTACGAGTTGAGTTTTGCCATGGAGAATTCGGAATATTAAATTGCTCTGGTCTCTGATACCGAGGGCCTCGAGTCGAAGTTCCGGCAAATTGTAAAATATCTTCACGATCCAATCTCGTGTTTAATTTTTTCATTAGACCAACGCCTGCTGCAACAACTGCTGCTGCATTTGAAGACCCTCTGTACTTTAAGCCATCTTCGTCCTTAACTAAGGAAGGTGCTACTAGCTCTGGTTTATTGAGAGAAGCTGAAACAGAGCTTCGATCAGAGTCCTCACCTACTGTGATCACATTTGGATTATCAGCAGGATTAAGAAGGCTTTCCTTCTTGTCACGATAGGGGAACGAAACATTTTCTCCATCTGCGGTGATTCTTAAAACGTCTCGCGATGAAAAGTTGTCTGTTTTTGCTCTAACTTTTATATAAGAGGTTCCTTCGGAAATTTCTGTCTCTTTAATTTCGCGAGGGTAAAGAGTCGTACCTGCATCTCCACTTCTCTTGTCGTTGTATTCAATTTGTGTCATTTGCGAAGATACAACTGCTTCAAAGTTTTTATCGTACAGAAAAAGATCAAGGTCCTTTGTACTTCCCACGAGTGGCTCATTTTTAAAATCATCCCAGGCCAAGACCAAACGGACAGGACACTTTTTATTTTTTCTTTTTTCTCTAGAAAGATCACACTCAATTGGAACGGCATTATTCTCTAAACCAAAATCCACCCACTTACTTTTACCAGATAGTTTGACATTAGAGTTGTAGGTTGTGAGTCCAAAGTTTCCAGCAGCGTTGATCCAAATAATTCCAGCTTGAGTAGCATTATTGACTAAGCTGTTAAAAAATCCTTTTCCATCATAATTGCCACCATATTCCATAACAATGGAATGCAAAATGATATCCACGTTGTTATTGATGGCATCATATATCGACCATTCGAAATTTGTGTAACCATCTGCTTTATACAAATAAATTTCAGGAGCAAGATACCAGCGCTCATAGTCAGCGGTCATATATTGAGTGATGATCTGAGCCATCACAAGGCCGTGCTTGTTTGTAGGGTCTAAAGTACTTTTGTCGTCGGGACGACGCTTAAGAATAGTCTCATCAGGAATCGTATATCCTTTTTCTTTTTCATAACCGCCAAATCCGTAATCTAGAATTGCAATCTTAACAGGCTCTCCTGGTCTGCTTCTTTTGATCGTTTCATAATAGTGATCAAAACCAAGCATTCGAATATTTTTTTCGATATCCACGACTTCGGCAGCCAAACTCATCGCGGATGCAAAAGAACAAAATAAAAGGGCAAATAATCTCATAACTTTACTCCATGAACATTTTTAAAGATCATTAAGACCAACGGTACCAATAGTATGAACAGCCTCCCCAATTATAGTAATAGTAGGGAATATATGTATAAGCGTAGTAGTAGATGGGATAGTAATAAGCATAACTCCATCCCCAGTAGTACCAACTTTGTCTTGGTTTATCGCGATCTAGCTCCTCAATTCCAGCGACAAGCTTCTCTTTGTCAAGACCTTCAACACTGGAGAGTTTTTCAAAATTTAAATTTTCAAGTTCAGGAGCCGTTTCAGAAGTGACTTTGCCTAGCAGATCAGTCGAACGATAAACACTGATTTCACCATTTTGGTCCTTTTTAATTAAGATGCTTTGAGGGCGTTTATCAGTTTCGCTACGAAATCCTTCTGTCTTCTTTGTTGGGAGTTCGTCTCTCATCGAGCTTTGTTGAGAGGCCATTGCAAATTGACTCAATGATAGCGTTAGCAGAGCTATTAGAATATTCATAAAACCTCCTGTCGTTATTTTAAGATGGCATAAAATTACTCCTTAGCTCAAAAAATCTCAATGAAGCTACATTGAATGGCGCAGTTGTGTATATAATTAAACAAGAACATGGAATTTATACTTAGTCTGAAATTTTAGGATTTGTCGAGCTTTCGAATATCCAAATAAAAAAAGACCGCCCCTAAGGACGGCCTTTTGCTCTCTAAAATTTAAACAATCAGTTACAAACGCGAAGTCTGTTGTTGATTATTATTCTGAGAGCGTTCTCTTGAATTTAATTTTGCGTTTCCTACACCACCGTTAAAATTTCTCGGAGACGATTCGATGTTGTTACTTTGATTTTTTATCATGGGGTCTACTTTTGCGGAATTTACTTTGTTTTTCTGCGCATCTTTCTGTGGTTCATCGAGATGATCGGCGTGCTTGGAGAACTCGCTAAATGAAGACATTGTAACCTCCTTGCTTTATAATTTATAAGAGCAATCACTGTGCCGAGCTCTTTGATAAAACAGTTTGAACTGAACTGTATTTAGTGGAAAAAAGCCCCGCCATCGCGATCTTTTGTCCTTTTAAGATGGCCTTTCTTCAGAAAACGTTGTTAAATTTATTAATGGCCTTTAACAAAACCTACTTTGACAAACTTTATGCGCGCGATGAAACCATTGATGGCGATTATAATTCGAAAGATCACGCGGGCTATTTAGACTCTCTTTTTAAACTCATGGGTATTCATGTAAAATCTATCTATGATTTTGGTTTTGGGAAAGGCTCCCTTTTGAAGGATGTTTCAAAAAAGCTAGAATCGGTACGAAGCGGTGGTTGTGATGTGTCAGAATATGCGTACAACAGACTGATTTTAAAACCCTGGGCAAAAGGTTTTAATTTAAGTATTTCTGAAATTCACAAATTAAAAATCCCAAAAAAGCCCTACGATCTAGGACTCTGCAATTCTGTGCTCCAATATGTTCCGGACAAGCATCTCAAAGCATCTATAAGTACCTTGGCAAAATCTTGCAAATATGTTTACCTCCATGTTCCGACTTATGAGGATTATGTGATTCTTAAAAAGGATCTCAACTTTACCGACTCTTATGCCATTGCCCGCAAAAGCAAAGTTTACGAAAAACTTTTGAGTGAGAAATTTCATTTCGTTTCATGGGGATTGCTAGAGTCTAAGGCTTTTTCAAAACACTCGAATTCACCTTTTTCCGACAGCATCTATCGGTTTTAAAAGAAGGACTAGGTCATGCTTATCAATTTGGATAGAAAGTTCCATAAATATGTTATTTCAATTATTCCAACTATTTTTATTATTTCTGGTCTTACATTTACATACTTTTTAAAACATACCTTTAACAGAATAGAGGCTGAAGTTATCGATCGGCAAAGTCGTTTTGCTGCCAATGAGCTTTCGAGGAATATCACACAGCTTATTACAGAGCGCGCGCAAATTTTGGAAAGAATCTCAAAAATTCATCCATCTATTTTTCCAGGGGATAATAAACGATTCAATGAGGTTGCAAAGATCGTTTTGGATAGTGAAGCTGATCTTTATGGTATTAATTGGATTGATCCAGATGGATACATTCGATGGGTCTCACCTCAAGTACGAAATGAAGTTGCTCGCAATAAACGAGTCTATGACCGTCTTGAAATCCGTCAGTACATGGTGACCGCACGAGATGAAAGAAAAACTCAACTTAGCCATATTATTGATCTCTACCAAGGGCCCAAAGGTATAATCCTCTATGTTCCGATTTTTGATAATGGAGTTTTCAGAGGTTGGTACAACGGTGTAATCAATGTGGAAGAGACTTTTACAAAGTTTTTTCAGGAGCGCGGACTAAATACACTAAACTTTTTTATCAGTATCAAAGGTCACAAAGAAACTTATATATTTAAAAAATGGATCAAGGACACAATCAAAAAGGAACTGACCTTTGATGTACCAGTATTAAATCAAATCTTTACTGTAAAAGTTGCCTTCGACAAAAACTCAATGACCGCGCAGCGGGGCGACCAACTTTTGAAGGTTTTCATTGCGATATATGTTTCAATTATTGTGATTGCAATCTTTCTTTTTTATCTCATTCGAGCACAGTTTAAAGTGACAGATCTCAACAGGAAACTCACCCGAGATCGAACTCTGATTAGCATTCTAAGTCATGATATGGCGACTCCTTTGACTTTGGTTCGAGAAAATATAAAAAGATTAAAGGAAAAATTAAAGGACAGCTATCCTGAGGTAGATCGTATTCTAAAATCAAGCGAAAAACAGATGAGCTTATTAACTAGGGTGAGATCTTTTCACGCTAGAAACATAGGAACGATTCATATTGAGC
>JAEYZS010000189.1 GCA_023427925.1 Pseudomonadota bacterium
TATGGTGAAAAAGATGAAAAAGGACTAGTCGTGCCGGCCACGCTGCTTCGCAATTACACGATACAGGTTTTCCAAGAACCAACGACAAAAATGGAGAAGATGCAAAACATTCTTCAAAGTCTCGGTATTATGACCGTTGAAGATCTTGGAGAAGGACGAAAGAAGATCACGGTTTTAAAACATGATTTCCTAATGTCTTTCGTAGAATTCTATAATGACTGGCTCTTTAAGGAAGAATCAAAACGACTCCAGGTTGAAGAAAAGGACCTTAGTATCTTAAAAGCCCTGTTGTTCTATGGTCGTAAAGAAACTCCTGATGATAAGGGTATGGTCAAGGTCAACCTAAACAACATCCAAAACGAATCGATGAAAGACCTCGGGTACGTAGTTTCGGTCAATGACTATGCTGGAGTCATCGAGAGGAAGCTCGTGGGGGAAAAATCATCCGAAAAGGATGGGGTGGCGATTTCCTATGACTTTAAAATGCTAGATCGTATTTATCCGTTTTGGGACCTCATTTATACTATCGAAAAGTACGATCGTTCTGCTCGATAATTCCGGCCTCCGGTACCTACTATAAACGAGCTGTATGGTTTGTAGTAAGCAACCATAATATTTACAATTCCCTTATATTTTTAACATTTTGTCCTTAAAAGGCCTTATATTGCCATCTACTCAAACTCTATTTAGCTCTCAAGGCACATAAGGACCGTTGTGAATCAATCGACTCAATCTCTCACATTTTCTGATCTAGGACTTCAACCAGAACTGGTTAACCATTTACTTAGCTTAAAATTCAGTACACCAACACCTATTCAAGTAAACACAATTCCGAAGTTGTTAAAAACAAAAGACGACTTCGTAGGCTTGGCACCAACAGGGACGGGTAAGACCGCAGCATTTGGCTTACCATTAATCGAAAAAATCGATTCAAGCAAAAAAGCTATTCAAGCGTTGGTTCTTAGCCCAACTCGCGAGTTGGCGGTGCAGGTGGCCACTCAGCTACAAAATTTCGGAAAACAAAAAAATATTAAAGTAGTAACGATCTATGGTGGCGCAAGTTACTCGACTCAATTGAGCGGATTAAAGAAAGGTGCTCATATTGTTGTGGCAACTCCTGGTCGTTTGGTAGACTTTTTAGAAAAAGGATCGCTTTCGCTTTCAAATGTTCAAGTCGTAGTCTTGGATGAAGCCGACGAGATGGTTTCTCGTGGGTTTAAGGAAGACCTAGAGTTTATTTTAGAAGCGACTAAAGAACAAGATACGCATCCACAAACATGGTTGTTCTCAGCAACGATGAGTCAATCTGTCGAAAGAATCGCAAACTCGTATTTAAAAGTTTCAGAAAAAACAGAAATCAAAAAAGAAGCACAGCTTTCTAGTACGGTTAAGCAAATGTATTGTGCAGTCAGCGAAAAAGATAAGGTAGAGGTTTTAACTCGTGTTCTACAAGCTGAAGAAGATTTTTATGGGATGGTTTTTTGTGAGATGAAGTCTCAAGTTGCCACTTTAGCAAGAGTCTTAACAGAGCGTGGTTTCCCCGCAGATGCTATTCATGGTGACAGATCTCAGCAGGAAAGAGAGCAAACACTGGCAAGATTTAGAAAGCGCCAAGTAAAAATCTTAGTTGCAACTGATGTTGCTGCTAGAGGATTAGATATCAAGGATCTCACTCATGTGATCAACTACACTATGCCGTGGGTCGTTGATACTTACGTTCATAGAATTGGTAGAACTGCTAGAAACGGTCAAAGTGGAACAGTGATCAATATTGTATCTAACCAGGAAGTTCGAGATCTTCATAGAATCCAAGGGCAGTTAAAAATCCAAATCGAAAAGATGGAAATTCCATCGGGCGAAAAGCTTGCTCAAAAGAAAGTATTAAGTATCCAGGAAAATCTGCTTAAGGCGACTGAAAACGAATTTTTAATGAATAAAGCTCGAAAAATGGTTGAAAGCGCAATTTCAGAGTCCGAGCTCAAGGAAAAGTCTGTAGCCGAGATTTTGGCCGCATTATTAGTAACCGACTATACTGACCTGTTATTCCAAAAGGACATTCAAGCCCTAACAATAGGAGCTAGCGGTCGAGGCGGCGGAGGTTCGGGCGGTGTTCGTAGATCTCGCCGTGGCGGTGGTCGTAATGGCGGAGGAGAGCGTCGTGCGCGCGGTGGCGAAAGAGGCGGCTCAAGAAGTGATGATCGAAGAGAGCGTCGCCCGGATCGTGGCGGAAAGCGCTATAAAAGCAATCGCAAAAGTCGATAGTCTAAAATTAGAATCCAATTGTTAAGATTCATTTAGTCACTCTAAAAGGGATCTCTTAAAATCAGAGAACTCTTGAGTTCATCGATCACCGGGGATATAGTTAATCTCATAGGTGGTGGATATGTCTTCTCGTATGTGTGGCGCGTGTGAGGGTTTTCCGGACTCTCATTTTTGCACACTTAAACAACTCAACTTAGAGCAAATCAATAATCAAAAGACACTATTGAGTTTCAAAAAAGGCGAAGTTTTATTTCATGAAGGAGACATGCCAAAGGGTCTTTATTGTTTAAGCTCTGGTGTTGTAAGACTTAACCATCATGATACTAATGGCAAGGAAGTCCTCCTCCGTGTTCATAAACGTGGTGATATTTTAGGTTATCGGGCGTTGTTTGCGGAGGAACCTTACCATGCCACAGCCATTGCCCACGAAACTACAGAAGTCTGCTTTATCCCTTTTTATGTGATCAAAAGCATCATGTGTACCGATCCAAACTTGTCCTTTAGCTTTTTAAAGCAACTCTCTAAGGAGCTTCACAGTGTCGAAGACCGAATGAGTGCAGTCATTTCGAAGCCAGTTCACAGTCGAGTGGCAGAGGCTTTGATTTATTTTAAAGAAGAGTTGCCAGATTCGAAATGGACTCGTCGGGATATTGCCGAGTGGACGGGAACGACGCCAGAAACCGTTATGAGAACCCTCGCGCAGTTTGAATTAGAAGGCCTGATTCGACAAGAGGGGCGGAATATCCATATTAGCAAAACCCCAGAACTCCTCAAAATTGCTCATAATACTTAAAAATAGTATCACAAACAAGATCCTGATCATATCCCAAACAGAGGTTTCCGTAAGAATTATTATGGCCAACTCATAGATCGAAGAGCTGACTTGATTTATCCACCATTTATCAAGG
>JAEYZS010000224.1 GCA_023427925.1 Pseudomonadota bacterium
ATCCCATTTTATCTAATACTGACTGGGGAATTCCTTCGCCCTGATCAGAAACCGAAATCGTATTGTCTTTAAAGTTAAGATAAATATCTCGCTCAGCCGGAGAATACTTAAGCGCATTTGTCACGAGATTCTGTACAAGGTGTTCTAAATCATGGTGATTTGCGAAGACAGTGTAACGACTATCACTTCTGATTTTAATTCTATTTTCTGATATCGGCTTTAACGACTGCTCAATATGTTCTGCGAAATTATTTAATCGTATAGCATAAATATCTGTTTTTGCTTGCGGAGTATTTAAGCTTTCAGAATATTCCAAATACCGATGAACAAAGTCAGCCAATCGATCTATATCCTGGTGAATCTTTACAACAGCCATTGGGTTTTCACCGCTCTCAAGCTCTTTGAGCCGATTTTTAATCAAGCTCAGTGGAGTGTTTACCTCATGGGCTAGGCGGGCAGAATGATTTTTGTTCATTTGAAAAGCCAGGCGAATCTGAGTCAAAAGATTTTGAACTGAGTGGATGAGTTTTCCAAACTCATCATTCTTAAACAAGAAATACTTTTTTGATTTTGTAAATGTGGTATCCCAAGTTTCAGAATTAAAATTATCTGGAGTGAGCTGACTAGTAATAATATTGAGATCTTCTGCAAGTCGTTTAACGGGAGAGAATAACCTTGTGAGGACAATCCATGCCAGAAATGCAGATGCTACGACAAGAACCACAAAATAATAAATGTGGTTTCTGCTAAAGAATAAGCTTAAAAGGTTTCTTTGGTTTACGACAGTACCGATCTGTAAAATTCTTTCTGCACCAGGAACCTTTTGAGTAAAAATACGTACAAAATTGTCATTATAGTCCGTAAACTGCCACTCCAAAGTCGTCGGAGGATTAATTCCAAGTTTTTTCGCATTTAAGTTTTTGTATAGGACATTTCCTTTGTTGTTTTTGATCATTAGGACAAGGCCCAAATGATAACCACCCAGGATCTCCTGAATTTGCTCTTCTGCTTCATCGAGCTCTGCAAAGTTTCTTAAAACAAGATCGGAGCGCACAAGAAGACTTGCGTAGGATTCAATTTGCGCATCGATAAGTTGGATTCGTTCGGAATTAAGAAAGCTTGAATAGATCAAGCTGCTAATGACAACAGTAAGTACAAATGTCGCCCAGAGGGTTATGAATATCTTATACTTCAACCCAATAGCCTACATTCCGCTTGGAAAGAATTTGGACGTTCGCTTTTGCCAATTCTAATTTTTTTCGGAGGTTTTTGATGGTCACCTCCACCACGTTAGATTCAACGTCCGCCTTGATATCCCAGATATTATTTAGAAGTTGATATCTGTTAAACACTTTTGTTGGAGTATGCAAAAGAGCCGTCAACAACTGGTATTCTTTTTTGGAAAGCTCAATTTTCTTTCCATCAACTTCCGCACTTTGTGAAAACAAATCCAAAGTCAGGTTGCCGTATGTTTGGACATTTTGTGATTGAGCATTGTATCTTTGAACGACGCGAATTCTCGCACTCAACTCTTCAATAGAAAAAGGCTTTGAAACATAGTCGTCGGCTCCTCGATCTAAAATCTTACCTTTTTCAGAAGGTCCACCAATAGCCGAGAGGACGATGATCTTACTTTGCGGAAATCGATCCTTAAGAAGAGGAATTTTAACAGCCGAATCCATTCCGTCCAATAGCCTATCCAAGACTATCAATTGTGGCTCTGCCGTTTCTTTTTGTTCAATGAGGGAATTTAGCTCCTCCATTGTGGAGATGGACTGAATTCCGTAGCCTTCCTTTTTTAATGAATCTGTTAAAAAGTGATTGAGGGAAGACTCGTCTTCAACAATGAGAATGTTCATATCGACCGCACTCCTTAATTGTCACATTAGTATGAGAAGTTAAAAGGTCATGCAAGCTTAGACATTTTAAACCTTATCAAATCAATTTTATAAAATAAAATGGCGCTCAATCTTTGTAATTGACGCGCCTTATTAGGTTTTAACTCTTTATAAGAGAGTCTATGTAAAATTACTTTGCTTTCTTAGCAGGCACAACTGGTGCGGCAGCGTGAGCAGCGGCTTCACATTGAGCTTTTGCTGCTGCATCTGTAAGAGCTGAGCAATCTGTCTTAGTCGTTGTTGGTGTCGCCATTGGCTTTTTAGCAACAGGTGCATTTCCTGTAGCAACAGCAGATGTTGCAAATCCGATAACTAGAGCGAGTGTTAATAGTGCTTTCATAATTCCTCCTTAGGAATGTTTTAGACAGTGCCTTATCAAAGGCAGTCTACACATAAATTGTGTTCCTTATGGTAGGCTTGCTTATGAAAAACGTAAATCAGATCATCTTAAATTATTTTTTACTCTTATCTATTAAAATAAAAAGAAATTTATTCAATGAACAAGACTCAAGACTTTGGGTACAAAAAAAGGAGCGTTCAACGCTCCTTTTATTTACCTTTTAAAATCGCCAGCAAATTTTGCCATCAAACATTGGGCTTCCCACAGATCCGCATCGTATACCCGATCTATAAATCGACGGCTCTGCTTTCCTTTTAATATTTTTACTAACTTAGTTCTAAAAAACAAAAATACTTTTCCTTCTTTACCCTTATGAAATGAGAAGTCACTACTCATTAATCAATACCCCTTAAATTCGTTAAATATTTTACTAGTTCCAAGATCAAAGATCTCACCAGAAATATTAACTTTTAAAAATTGATAATAGGTTTTTTCGATTGGGAAAAAACATTGGAATGTTTGAATGGCCTAAATCTGCCGCACCTCCTTCTTGCTCACTGATCTAACTTAGAGTTAATACAGTTTGCGGTGGTGTTTCTAGCCGCCTGCATAGTGCAAAACGAAGCTATACTTTAATTACAGCTAATATTTTATCGGTTGTAAAATGTTATTTTGAAACTGGACCACTGTGAAGATTTGCTGACAATTTAAAACAAACAAATGAGATTTATGGAGGACAGACTAAAGCTTAAAATAAGAATGCTTTATAGATGGAAAAAGAATGCGTTATAGTTATTGTCCACCATCTCTTGCCATTGATTTAGCTATCTCTAAATACCTTTTTATAGCTTTAGCGTCGTTAGAAGACAATTGCTTAAGGGCGCGTTCGAAATCATCGGGATGGGATGATTGAAGCGAATAGACTAATCCATAAATTTCGTCAGAGGGATCGTGTTTTGAATACAGGAGACTTAACTCAAGCATGTCTTTTATAAACACTACCATATTACTTGAAACATCCTCTGTAAGCTTATCCAAACTTTGTAAAGCAATACTTTGCTCGTTTGCATTCAGCTTTGTTTTTTGAAGTAAACTTCTTAATTCATTGAGTTGCAAGTTTGGTCTTTGCTCAGAAGCTGGCGAGTGCCCTTTTTGCCTTTGAAGCTTAGTAT
>JAEYZS010000308.1 GCA_023427925.1 Pseudomonadota bacterium
GCCGTGCTTTGTGCAGAGACTTCTCACCTTAATATGGATGAGTGTGGAGCTCCTGAAGCATTAACGGGTTGCAAGCTTAGACTTTTGCCTTCACCTGACGGAAAAATTAGAATTGAAGATCTTGAGAAGCAGTATATAAGACTTGGCGACCAACATTACTCTCAGCCTCGAATGATCTCTATCACTCAACCGACAGAATATGGAACTGTCTACTCTGTTGAGGAGATGAAGGCCATTGGTAAGTGGGCAAAGGCTCACAATATGTTTTTCCATGTGGATGGCGCAAGAATTCCCAATGCGGCAATATCGCTTGGAAAAACATTAAAAGAAATCACTAAAGATGTAGGTGTTGATGTTCTTTCTTTTGGAGGAACAAAGAACGGTCTTTTATTTGGAGAAGCGGTGATTTTCTTTAATCGAGAATTTGCAAAAGATTTTAAATTCTATCGTAAGCAATTTATGCAATTGGGAAGCAAGATGAGATTTGTTGCAGCTCAATTTGAAGATTATTTGTCGAACGATCTTTGGAAAAAAACAGCTGAGCATTCTTTGGCAATGGCAAAGCTATTGCGATCAAAGCTTTCCGAGATACAGAGTATAGAGATTACGCAAAAAACAGAAAGCAATGCTGTGTTTGCAAAATTCCCAAAAGAATGGGTAAGGCCACTAAAGGACAAATATTTCTTCTACCTTTGGGACGAAAACACCTACGAGGTACGCCTAATGACCACTTTCGATACGACAGAAGACCAAATTGTAGATTTTGTTGGTTTAGCTCGAGAGCTTTCTCAACGATAGTGCCTACGCGAGTTACTCATTCCATGCAAATCATTCCGAAAAGTTTAGACTGGTCCTTAGTCTCATCACTTTGTTAAACAAGTTGGAGGCCTTACGTTTAAAGTCTTAGGCGTTGTATTATTTCAATTGCAAGCAGTAGAATTTTTAACACCTCTTTAGCAAAACTCAAAATACGCCGAATAGTTACATAAGTTCTTAGTTTATGTTTCATTTCGGACCTCCTTCCGAATTTCGGAAGAGGATTCGCGGCAAAAGCAGATCTCGCGTAAGCATGATCTGCTTTTGCTAAAAGCTATAGAAAGTTTATGCTTGAGATTGTTGTCCAAAGAAATCGTCGCAAGTACAGATAAGATTTCTGTCACCAGCAGCGTTATCGACTCTGGAAACTGCTGGCCAGAACTTAGACTTCTTTGTCCATGAAGTTGGGAATGCGGCTTGATCTCTTGAATAAGGTTTATCCCACTTGTCACTTGCGACTTCGATCGCAGTATGAGGTGCGTTTTTCAGAGGATTATTATCTTTGTCAGATCTTCCACTCTTAACATCTTGGATTTCGTTGTATATCGAAATCATTGCCTCACAGAAACGATCAAGTTCAACTTTTGATTCGGACTCTGTTGGCTCAATCATCAATGTCCCAGCAACAGGGAATGACATTGTTGGAGCGTGATAGCCGTAGTCCATTAAACGTTTCGCAACATCTTCAACAGAAATTCCGGTCTCATCTTTGATTGGTCTTAAATCCACAATACACTCGTGGGCAACGTATCCATTCTTACCTTTGTATAATACAGGGAAGTATGAATTGAGTTTTTGAGCGATATAGTTGGCATTTAAGATCGCAACTTGAGTTGATTTCAGTAATCCCTGCGGTCCCATCATCTGAATATACATCCAAGAGATTGGTAAAATACTTGGACTTCCCCAAGGAGCAGCGCTCACTGCAGAGATTCCTTTTTCGCCACCCATCTTAACAAGTGAGTGAGATGGAAGATAAGGAGCCAAGTGCTTTTTTACACCAATTGGTCCCATTCCAGGCCCACCACCGCCGTGAGGTATGCAGAATGTCTTATGAAGGTTTAAGTGGCAAACATCGGCACCGACCTTCCCAGGTGAGCTTAGTCCCACCATGGCATTCATGTTGGCGCCATCAAGATAAACCTGGCCACCACTTCCGTGAATGACTTCACAGATTTCTTGGATGCTTTCTTCAAAGACTCCGTGAGTTGAAGGGTAAGTCACCATCAATGCGCCAAGGTTTTCTTTGTGCTCTTCAGCTTTTGCTTTTAGGTCTCCGACATCGATATTTCCATTCTCATCACATGCAACACCAACAACTTTAAAGCCAGCCAATACAGCACTTGCAGGGTTTGTCCCATGTGCAGAAACGGGGATTAAACAAATATTTCTGTGAGCTTGTCCGTTATCTTCAAAGTATTTTTTAATCACGAGAAGACCTGCGTACTCTCCTTGCGAACCTGCATTTGGTTGTAATGAAGACGCATCAAATCCTGTGATAGTTGAAAGAGATTTTTCAAGATCGTTAAATAGTTCTTGGTAGCCTTGTGTTTGTTCCAGGGGAGCGTAAGGATGAAGATTTCCTATCTCAGGCCATGTGAGTGGAATCATCTCACTTGTTGCGTTTAGTTTCATTGTGCAAGATCCGAGCGGTATCATTGAATGTGTCAAAGACAAGTCTCTGTCTTGTAAGCGTTTCATGTAACGTAACATTTCTGTTTCAGAGTGATAGATTGAGAATATGTCTTGTTTCATAAAGTCAGATTGTCTAGCAAAACGACCAACCTTAAACTTTAAATTTTTAAACTCTGTTTCAAAGTCCGCTGATTTTTTTGAGAAGACGCCAAAAAGAGTTTCTAAATCTTTAAGTGTTGTTGTCTCATCAAAAGATACACCTACAGTTTGAGCGTCGATCATACGGATATTAATTTGTTTTGCTTGAGCAGCTTGAACAAGTGCTTTTCCATCAACACCATCGATTTTTAGAGTGTCAAAAAAGTTTTCGTTTGCAACCTTGAGTCCTGCGCTTGAAAGTCCCTGAGCAAAAAGAGCTGTCATTGTATGAATGCGTTTTGCGATTCTTTTTAAACCTTCTGGGCCATGGTAAGTGGCATAGAAGGCAGCAAGTATTCCTGGCAAGGCTTGCGCTGTACAGATATTGCTTGTCGCTTTATCGCGGCGGATATGCTGTTCGCGTGTTTGAAGTGCTAGACGGATTGCAGGATTATTCATTCTGTCTTTTGATACACCGACAATTCGACCTGGAATTCTACGTTTGTGCTCATCTTTTGTAGCAAAGAAGGCGGCGTGAGGTCCACCATAACCCATAGGAACACCGAACCTCTGAGTGCTACCGATTGCAACGTCTGCTCCCCATTCTCCTGGAGGAGTGATAAGAGTTAACGCCATGAGGTCACAAGCTGCACATACTAAAGATTTATTTTCTTTTGCACTCTCTGTGAAGGATTTGTAATCCTCAATCGCTCCAAATGTATTTGGATATTGAACGATTGCTCCGAAAACTTCTGGGGTGAATTTGAAAGTTTTAAAGTCTCCAATAACAACGTTGATCCCGAGTGGTTTTGCCCTCGTTTGAATCAACTCAATATTTTGCGGATGGCAATGCTGATCCACAAAAAAGGTATTTCGATCTTTACCTGGGGCTAGGCTTTGACAGAATGTCATCGCTTCTGCAGCAGCTGTTGCTTCGTCAAGAAGTGAAGCGTTGGACACAGGTAGGCCTGTCAACTCTGATGTGATTGTTTGGAAGTTTAGTAGAGCTTCAAGTCGGCCTTGTGAAATCTCCGCTTGGTATGGAGTGTATTGTG
>JAEYZS010000317.1 GCA_023427925.1 Pseudomonadota bacterium
GACCTAGACTTCGGACTAGCTCAATGAATGAGATAACCAAAAGTCTAGTAAGCGATCGGACCTAAAAAAAGAACGTGGGGCGTTCTAAAAAAACAAGGAAGATTCTTTGTTGTTCTCAGGGGGGAGAGCTATGAAAAAACTATTATTCGTGATAGTCGTCGTACTTGCGATATTGATCCAATTCCAAACATCAAATGCAAAAGAGAACAGCGGTCGTGTTAAGGAGGTTAAAGAGTGGACTTTTTTAACCTTTATGAACGGTCACGATGGGATGCTTACTCACTATGTAGAACACAACTTGGAGTTGATGAAAAAAGTAGGGTCTACTGACGAGATCAACGTTGTTGTCCAGGCGGCTTCTTTAGATAGAGAAGAAACGGAAAGACTCTATATTGAAAAAGGAGCAACCGTCGTCCTCGAAAAAATGCCTCGCATTGATATGGGTGACTACAATGAACTTAAGAAATTTATCGCGTGGACAGTAGAAAATTATCCTGCAAAAAAATACTTTATTAACGTTTGGAACCATGGCCTGGGATGGCACGATATGGGGACAAGAAGCATGATGCCTGCGATGGATATTATGGATGTTTCTCTGGACAGTTTAACGGGTAATCTCATCACAACTGAGCAAATGGGTGATGTAATGAAGTATTTTGCTGATTTAACCGGTAACAAGGTTGAACTTTACGGAAATGATGCCTGCTTAATGGCAATGGCAGAGATTGCAGCGGAATTTAGCGATACAGTTTCATACTTTGCAAGTTCCCAAGAAAATGAGCCCGCGGCGGGCTGGCCCTACGACAAACTACTGGAAAGATGGGCTGCCAAACCTCAAATTAATGGAAGAGAACTGGGAATTATCTTGGCTGAAGAGTATCTCATCTACTATCCGGATAAGGCATCTAATCCAATGGGAACAACTTTTTCAGTTATAGATGTAAGTAAGTTGGACGATTTGATGTCGGCAATTGCAGTGTTTGTTGAGGAACTCGTGAGTCTTGATCCTGCAACAACTGAAAAAATTGTTTATGCTGCTCAAGCTACTCATCGTTTTGATGGAGCAAATGACTATAGAGACTTATTAGATTTTATTAAAAATATCGAGGGTAGAAAAGATATCGTCATCAATAAATCTACGCTTGAGTTTGTTAGAGCTACTTATAATAGTGTAATGATCAAAAACGTAGCCAATGAGCTCGAAGAAGGTGCCCATGGTCTGTCTGTGTGGTTGCCAACCTACCACTACTACTACACGTCCCATGCAGAACGTTATGCCAATCTTGAATTTAACAAAAAGACGAAATGGGGCGATCTTATTTCAAAATTCTTTAGTACAGAGATCCGATAAACCAGTACACATTTCTCCCTTGGTATTTTACTAAGGGAGTATTCTTGTTTTGATTCGCACATTTTACCGTGACCTTGATGTGCTCAAGGTACATCGAAAGGTCTTCGTCTGTAAGCGTGAGTATATTGAGATCGTTTAGGTAATTTGAGAGAAGCTCTCTTGTCGTATGACATTCATACACATCTCCAAAAATTTTTTCCGGAAAGCCTTGATAGTAGGGGCACGCATAAATAATT
The DNA here is from genome assembly GCA_023427925.1 of Pseudomonadota bacterium. Lineage (GTDB taxonomy): Bacteria > Bdellovibrionota > Bdellovibrionia > Bdellovibrionales > JAEYZS01 > JAEYZS01. Next base: position 1,588 of record JAEYZS010000317.1, read on the forward strand.
GACCTTAAAACAACTTTGTCTTGAGAAATGATTACTCTGTCCACGGGCTGGATATTCATTGATGCGCCATGATCATAAAAATCAATTTGAGCTGCCACTGAGTTTGATGAAGCAAATAAAAATGTAAGTAGAATTAGAAACTTCATAGATCCCCCTTTTTAACACTGCTAACATGTCTATATATCTAAATCAAATTGGGAGTCTCTTGGTCGAGCTGAAGGAAGTTGTTATGAAACAACTTCCCACGCCTAATACAAATTTATATGTGAAAATTTCCTATTTATTGAGTTGGGAGAGCGCAAATGCAAAGAGTTTTATTTGCTTGATCATTGAAGCAAGACCGCTAGCTCTTGTTTGTGACAAATGCGCGTTTAATCCTAGTTTTTCTAGAAAATCAGGCTGTAACAACATGATATCTTGAGGTGTTTCGCCAGAATAAACTCTCAAGGTTAAAGCCACAAGCCCTTTCACGATAGCAGCATCGCTATCACCTTGATAAAAAACCTTTCCGTCCTTCAGCTCAGCAAACATCCATACAGAGGACTGGCACCCTTTGACTTTGTATTTGTCGGTTTGGTACTTGGGTTCAATGTGGCAGTCTTTTCCAATCTTAATGAGATGAGAATACTTCTCTTCCCAAGAAGAGAACTTCTCAAACTCATCAACTATGGCTTTAGATTTATCTAGAATACTCATTTGTGTTGTTTTGCAAGCTCAACAAATGTCCTTACAATGACTCCTGATGCACCTCTTGTTGGTGTATATGGCAATCGATGGCTATTGTGATATGCAGTTCCTGCGATATCAAAATGTGCCCATGGAATATCATTCTCTACGAATTCACCGAGGTAAACTGCACCTTGTGCGCTTCCAGCGCCACGACGTTGAGAAACGTTTTGAAGGTCTGCGTATGAACCCTTCATATCTTTAAGGTGCTCTTCGTGCATCGGCATTTCCCATAGGTTTTCACCCGAAGCAAGAGCCGCTTTTTTAATTTTCTGAGTAAGCTTTTCGTTACGAGAGAAGAATCCTGTGTGAATATCACCCAGCGCAATCACCATTGCTCCTGTCAACGTCGCCGCATCTACGATGAACTCTGGCTTTTGTTCTGAAGCGTAAACCAATGCATCTGAAAGAATGAGTCTTCCTTCGGCGTCAGTGTTATTTACTTCAGTCGTTTTTCCGTTTCTTGCAGTAGTAATATCGCCTGGTTTATTGG
>JAEYZS010000321.1 GCA_023427925.1 Pseudomonadota bacterium
TGGTTCTACTGTCCTTGCAAGAATGGATGTGGGTGCGAGATCGTCGGCAGCTCCTGGTCAAAAAGTTCAATGGCTTGAAATAGAAAGATCCAATCCAAACCCTCTTTTCCAAGGGGGATCAAAGATCCGCGTAATAGCTGAGGGCGAAGTTCTGAAAAATGAAAACCAAGTTGTGACTATCGAAGTTAAAAGAGCGAAAGACATCAAATCCTTGGACAAGAAGTCCTTAATATCAATTCCTGACGAGTTTAAAAGAATTGGCGATACGTATGCGCTAAGAAACGCTAAGGATATTCAACCTAATTTGACATTATTGGTAGAACCGATGGTGGATGCAAGAGAGCAGGTCGAAGAAACCCGCCCCCTCTTAGTGGCATTGTCTGCTATCGCAAACGTTGTCGTCGCGCTATTACTCGCGCTGTAGTTGTCTGATACGCTCTCGTTTTTGTGCTGATAAAGACTGAATTTCCGCTTGGACGAATGCAAGTCTTGATTCAACTGCACCTTGGCTCAATATTGCACTCTCGAGCGCTACTTGATTATCAAGCTTGGATTTTAAAGTTTGAGCTATCACCCTTCTCTTACACGCCTCGACATTTGCGGCATTAACAGGGGATCGAACTCCTCTCACGGGAGTTTCTAGCATGTAATCCACATCACTACTACATTGAGCAACGGCAACCTCAATGCTTTTCAATTTCTTTGCAAGGTTAGTAGTGGAATTTTTTGCTGCTTTAGCACTCTTTGTAAGCTTCACTCTATCAACAAAGAGATTCGCTAGTCTTGCATTCAGCTCGAGACAAATCTCATCATAGTTGCAAAGATCCATCCTATTTTGAGAGTCAAAAGCCCTGCCGACAGGTTCAGCAGAAACGTTCAAACTTCCTAATAGTATCAAAACAAGCAATGTAGCCTTCATATATATACCCTTTCATTTGGTTCAAATTGTATGGCCTCACTTTATAGCACTAGTGGAACCAAAAACTCATTTGGAAAAATCAATGCTGGTAATTTTTCAGGATTTTTGAGGTTCAGTAGAAGAATCCATAATGGTAAGTATAATTCTTAGAAATACCAACCCATCAAAGTGTCAAAAGTTTAGCCACTGAATTGGGCGTGGAGCATTGGGAACTCGATCCAACCTTCTTCGAGTGGGAATCCCTTTGGGGGTTTTTCGCATTGCCCGAGGTGCTTTAAGAAGGCAGTAAAGGCACACACCATGGAGTCAAAAGCATTGGGGTTATCAATCAACTTATGAAGGTCTTGATGATAGATAAAAAGAAGATCCTTTTCGATCAAAGACTGCAAAAAGCGAGACCGGCATTCCACACCATGAATAGAATGGCGATAGTTCCTCATGTCTGTCTTTGATAACTTTAGCTGAGTACCAATTCTCCAAACCGTGAGCCGCGGGAACACTTCTATTAGATCTGCTTTCACCTTATCTTTAAGGTAATAACTTCTTGCTGTAAGAGGCGCCTTATTTGCGCCTAAAGCTTCGGGCATCTCAAAATGTTCTTCGAGTTCGTAATTGATATATCGTTCTAAACAACGCTCCGTATATGGCGTAAATAGTTTGAGGTTCTTTTTCTTGCGTTTGATTTTACGATACTGAGCCCAATGCCACTTCGTCGTAGCCGCCTTACACTTTTCGACTCCCCCACAATTATGGGACAAGCAGTACGGTAGCTCCAGAGGACTGTCTATTGCTACATATTTTAAACTTTTGTCTTTCTTGTTTAGTATTTCCAGCAAATACTTATCTTGAGAGACTTCATTTTCGTTTGGGATTTTGTCTTTGATGTCTTTTAGGAATATTTTTTTGTGTTCTGGGTAGTATTCCAATGTCGTAAGGCAAGTCTTGTCGTTTTTTCCGCCAGACAACGACACGCCAATAAACCTAACAACCTTTAGGTTTGCTTTCTTTGTATCGACACTCCGTGATCGACGACTTTGGCTTTTAGAACTCGAAAGCCTTTTTCTTGGCATACTTTAGCTACCTTTTCTTTTTGCCCTGGGGCACACCACACGATGACACTGCCGCCACCGCCTGCTCCACATATTTTAATAGCAAGAGCACCGTTTTTTAAAGCCAATTTCTCAAGCCGTCGGATTTCAGGACTGCTAAAAGATTTTGATATTTGTGAACGCCACTTGTATTCGTTTTGAAATACTTTTTTAAAATTCCAATCTTTTTTTTCTATTTGTGACAATAACTCCGAAGTAACTTTTTTTAATCCCTCGAGACACTTTAAAGTCTTCTTGTCTCCATCGACTGCCTTCTTTAAGACTTGCCAATTGTTTAATCCTGAATGATGAGGCTTTCCCGTATAGACCAATAAAAATTGCTCATTAAAAACTTTCTCATCCACATGAAGCTTGGATATTTTGAAATCGTCAAATCCATAATCTATTAGATTTACACCCCCTTCAATAGGTGGAATATAGTCTTGCGTACCCGTCGGCGTTTTAAGTATTTGCGCTTCGATATTGTGTGCCAGGCGCACCATTTCGTGGGTTGAAAGACGTTGCTCCATCATCTCTGAGAAGGCGGAAATGATCGATATCGTTAAGCTTGAACTTCCACCTAACCCGCCTCCGACAGGGCTTTCAGAGCTTGTCTTAAGGTGAAATCCAAAGGCAGGATTCCAGTAAGTTAGTTGTGGTCTTATAAAATCAAGTTTTGGATTTTTAGTGTTAAGAAGACTCTTTAAATCTTTGAATGTCTTTTTGAATTTTGTATTTTCAATCTCAATTATAATTTCAGAACCGTTGAGTTTTGTTAGCTCAGCCTGGGTGTACACATCGATCGCCGCATTGATAGTATATGCTCCACCCAAAAAACTGAATAATGGCCATAGATCTAATGTACCGCCAGCCAAATCTACCCTCGTCGGGCATCTTGCAATGACTTTCACTGAACATCCTTTTTGGTCCCGTCGACCACCTCGCCTTTTGGTGGCCCTGCCTTTTGCTCTTTAAGCACAGCTTGAAATGGCAGACTACTTATATCATCCAAAGACAATCCAAAATTTTTATTCGAAAGATTACTCTTCCCGACAAAAACATCTCCAACCGGACGAGCCGACCACTCAAGCTCTAGCACCTTATCTCCTGAAGAAGATTTTAAAACTAATTCCGAAGCTCCGCTCTTTTGATAGTCTACGCCAGAATCAAAATACTTTTTTACCTTCATAGAAGAAAGCTTGCTTAAAAGATCAACCACCTTCTCATTATCGACTTCCATCTTGCCAAGATCTTCAACCGACTTCCATTCATTGTCGGTTTTTTTAAGCTTAAAGCTTGTGAAGCTCGACTTATAATCCAACTCCTCTACTTTTGCCAAATCAAAGCTTAATGGTTTTTTCTTGTCTCTAAAATCATCGACGACTTTTTGGAAAGGCTTTACTGCTGGTGGATTAAGAGAGAAAATTACATCTCTCTCACTGGAGATAGCATAGATCTGACCTGTCATATTTTTAGAAAACGAGATCGTAATCTTATTTGATGTTTTATCTGTAACTTCAATTACTATTTCTGGATCCGATAATCCAAGGTTCTTGATATCTAATTCTTTTTTTCCTTCTTTAAAAATCTGAGACGCTTTCAAATTATTTATCTGATAATAGATATCATCAATTTGGACTTGATCAGGATCATTGGTACTCAGCTCTTTTAAAACCCACTTCCCATCCTCGTTCTCAAAATTTAAATTTTCTCTATTCTTAATAGAAATACTATGAATTGAAAAATTAGGATCAATAAAATTCTTTTCTCTTAGATCATCAAAATTCTTCTGAAATTGCGATTCCCAAAAGAATCCACCCAAGAGGACTTTGTCCTGCTGGCTTAAACGCAAATACGTTTTTCCACCTAGAGCCTTTACAGAACCCACTTCAATTTTTAAAACTTGGTCAATTCCTTCATGTGGGCGAACGAAACTCATTGAGTTTGGGTTTTCATCAAGCCCATAGATTGAAAAATCTATGTTTGATCCCTCTGCTACAACGTCTTCGTAGGATTCTTGACCAAACTGACTCAAAAATCCTTGAACAGCCCCATAGTTTGCAATGTCCTTAACAGGCTTTTCTAAAAACCATCTATTTATACCGTTTTTATCTTTTACTTTTTTAAAGAGATATTCAGAAACAACAGTTTTAATCTGAAACTCTGAAATCTCATCCAAGCTGAAAGGCACAATTCTTTTTAAAGTAGCTTCTTGCGAAGTTTTTTGTATTTTACCTCTGTACTCCACAAAGTAAGCATAGCTCACTACTCCGACTACTAACAAAAAGAGAATGCCAGTAGATCTGAATTTCTTCATGCGTGACGTCTCCTATACCAAAGGGTTCCCGCTACAATAAGACACAGGGTCGGTAACAATATATATGCAATAACTAAAATCCATGTTTGAGTATCTGTAATGGTATACGCAGACAACTCTACTTTCTTTGGCCTGATACTTATGAGTTCACTCTGATCTGCGAGATAAGCAATTGAGTTCAATACTAAATCCCTATTCATCATGGAAACTTGGATATCGTTATTATTTACAAAACTCGCATCACCGTAGAAAATAGCTTTAAAATTCTTTTCACTACCTTTCAGTTTACCATCGGCAACTACGGCAATATTTCTGGACTTGGGCTTATCTACGGCCGTATCTACGGTGATTTCCTCAACCAGATCAGGTCTTGTTATGCTTTGTGGAGACGAGGCCACTAAAACTTCATGCTTGATATTCTCAGTTGGTCTAAATTCAACCTCGGATGCAATATTAAAATTAGTGTTGGCCTTAAAGCCTCTTGTAATACCCGTTTGACTCGGATAAGAAAGTCCGACAGCCAAATATTGTGTTCCTGCTACTCTGAGACCCGTAAAATCAATAATAAAATTGTTTTTGTAGTCGACACCAAAAACTTGACCAAGTTTAGAAATATTATGTTTCTCATCCGGGTCCGCCATGACAAGTATACGGCCGCCGTTTTTTGCATAGTTTTCTAAAGATTTAATCTCTCCATCATAGATCGGAAGTTTTGGACCTGCGATGATAACAATCTGTGCATCATCTGGAACCTTATCTACTTCCAAAAGATTAATTGTTTTTACTTCGTAGTTTAAATCATCCAATGATTTTTTGAGATGAGAAAGTCCCTCTCGGTCATCACTTTGAATGTCCATCTCATTGTGACCAGTGGTAAAATAGACAACTTTTCCATTATTTGCTGTTAACACAAATATATTATTAATCAGTGTCTCTTCGGCTTCTTCTGGCTGCATCATATTGAGGATCGAGATCAACTTCTGTTTTCCATCGTAAAGAATGACCACATCTCCTAGCGCAGAAATATTGTATTGTTTTTTGAGATCAGGCCTTTTATCAGGATCAAAAATTTCAACACTGATCTTCGAATTTTCGAACCTCATTTTCTCAGCCACATCTAAGAAAATTTCTTTGGTTCTTTGAACTTCAGGTTGGCCATCCTTAAAAAATCCAATGAGTTTAAGTTCCTTATCCAACCCTTTTGCAATCTGAATTGTTTGCGGAGAAAGAGAGTTGAGTTTTTCTTGGGTCAAATCCCATTTTTTATTGTTTGAAAAGGCAATGTAATTAATCGCAACAAGCAGTATCACCATAAGCAAGATGGCGCTTCCCATATTCATGCCATGTTTGGTCGTTTTTAATGACAAGAATTCTAAAATAATAGCTCTCTCAAAGAATATACCCAGCAAGACAAAAAAACCAAACACCGACCATACGACGAGATTATGGTGTGGGAATTCAAAGCCTAAAATGGTCTTTACGACGAAGGCCGAACATATTAATAAAAACGCAATCATAAATCTAACTTGGCTCTTACGATTCATATTCATTACCTCCAGCG
>JAEYZS010000026.1 GCA_023427925.1 Pseudomonadota bacterium
ACCTCATACAAGTCTCAAGAAAAGGTCCTCGATCTAGATTCAATGAAACTACATGTGGGATTCGGTTTTAACAACACTCTCACGAATCTGAAAAAAAACGGAAATGCACCTGATAAAATCACTCTACAAGGATTCCAACTTTCTCTTGGGGTCGACCTCTTTTCTCCAAATGTAATAACGGAAGTAAGCCTTATTAATTATAACTCTAACACTAAGAACGAATACAAATACGGGATGAAAGAGTTTGATCTAAAAACATACTACCGACATCATCTAAATCGTATTATGGCTCTTCGAGGTGGCGTTGGCTTAGGTGTCCGTTATCTCGATATCAGTGCGCCTGAAGGGTCTTCCGACTATACAACCCCTATTTCACAAATTTTAGCTGGGGCTGAAGCGAAGCTAGGCAAAACGTTAAGTTTTGTTACGGAATTGTCATATAAAAACGCAATGACTGGTAGCGCTCCTGAAAAATCCGCTGTTGATCTCACTTTTAGAGTGGATGGTCACTTCTAAAAAGCGCATCTTAACGAAAGCATTGCGATTTTAGAGTTGTCTTTAGATCAAAGTTAGAATTAACCTATTAATGGTGGACAATTCAGATCCAAAACAACAACTCGGTGATTCGCTTAAGGATCTTTTAAAATACTTTGGTATGTATTTTAAGAATCCTCTCTACGCTATCAAAAACATTCCCAACTGGGATTGGGTCACACTTCTCGTTGTTCAATTTATCCTTAGCCTAATGATTGGAGTTGTTGCTGATCTTTTTGCACAGGACAGTTTAATTATATTCCGGGGAGCAATCATCTTTCCGTTATCAAGCTTTCTCACCACGTTCCTGGGAACCGGATTCTTTTACTTTTTGTTCCTGATATTTTTCAATACGGAGCCGCCATTTTTAAAGCTATACAAAGTCGTCTTCCTTTCCCACGTTCCTTTCCTAATCCTGAGAATTGTCAAAGTGTGGATTGCCCCTATTGAACTTATTGGATTTGCAGCGACAACCGCGCTGCTGACTGTTGGATTTGTCGAAAATTTCCAGCTTCCAAAAAAGAAAATGATTAGAATCTTTGGCGCTCTATATGCGATTTATTTTTTGATGTGGATTTTCCAACAAATCTATACTTCAAAAACTACAATTGATTTCAAATCCCGCGTAAACCACGGCACCACCATCGAAGAATCTGAGACTATAGAAGATATCGAAAAACAATTAAAAGATTTTTAACTGAAGTATTAAACTCCAGTAGACCCGAAGCCACCGGCTCCACGAGTTGTTGCATCTAAGCTATCGACAACTTGGAATTGCGCTTGAACCACGGGGCAAAGCACAAACTGCGCGATTCGTTCTTGATCTGCAATTTCGACTTCTTCTAATCCATGATTGATGATGATTACTTTTACTTCTCCGCGGTAGTCGGCATCGACTGTTCCCGGAGTGTTCACCATAGAGATACCTTTTTTAATTGCAAGACCACTGCGAGGTCGCACTTGAATCTCATAACCATCGGGAATAGCAAAAGACAATCCTGTTGGGATGAGAGCTCTTTCTCCAGGCTTTAAAACAACGCTTTGATCAAGTTGCGCGCGAACGTCAAATCCACTTGCCAAGCCTGTTTCATACTTTGGTAAATCTCCTCTAAAGTGAGCAAGTTTCATAATTTGAAGTGGCACTTGTTGCATTGTTTACTCCTATCTTGGTCCCATGGTTAATGATGATATTTTTGAAGGGACTATGTACTCGTCTATAAATTTATCTATGTCTTTTAACTGAGTATCTTCGATCGCCTTTAGTACATCCTCAGTTGTACGATATTTACCAAAAACCATCTCATTTAAGCAAAGAGAATTCATTCTGGATTCTAAATCGTCGTCATTAATAATTAAAAAGCCCTTTATTTGTGTTTTATAACGCTCAAGCGCGCTTCGTGTAAAACCATCCTTCCTGAGCTTCCTGAGTTCTTTATGGATAATTTCCTCCACTAAATCGCGCTTGCTTGAGTCTGTGCCTGCATAAATTAATGTGAGACCCGAATCAAGAGATGTCGCCGTAGTACTGTAGACAGAATAGGCCAAGCCCCGCTTTTCTCGAATCTTTTGAAACAGTATAGAGGTCATACCGCCACCTAGTGCTGTATTAACGATGAAAGATGCAAACCTCAGCGGATGACTCAAATGAGGAGCCTCAAATCCCATCAAGATATGGGACTGTTCGATATCCCGATAAAAATCCTGAGTGAATCTTTTGTATTTTGGTTTAGTTCTTTTTATTTTAGGAGCTTTTTTCGGAATTTTACCAAGTATCGGAGAAATAGCCTTTAGGACATCCTCATGCTCAACTGCTCCACAGACACTTACAATAATATTCTCTCCGCGGAACATTTTTCTATAAAAATCAATAACGTCCCTGCGGGTAATTCGCGCAACAGACTCCGATGTTCCTAAAATAGACCATCCCATTGGATGGTCACCATAGACTTTTTCATTAAACAGATCGTAAATGTATTCCTCATGGCTATCGAAATACATCGAAATTTCCTGCTGAATAACACCCTTTTCTTTTTCGTATTCATGAACAGGGAAAGTGGCATTACAAACAAGATCCATCAAGACATCTAGATTGAGCTTTAAGTCTTTTTTAAGAGTTGTAGCATAAAAACAAATAGACTCTCGGGTTGTAAACGCATTGAGATCGCCTCCACGCGCTTCCATTACTTGTGCTAATTGATATGCGGATCTTTTTTTTGTGCCTTTAAAGACGAGATGCTCAAGCAAGTGAGACATCCCCATGAATTCTTTTTTTTCGTCTCTGGAGCCGACACATATCCATATGCCGGCACTGATAGCCTCTGTGTAAGGATGTTTTTCTGTGACAACTCTTACTCCATTGGCAAGTGTTGTCTTCTTAAACAGAGGCCTCTCCATTAGTGCTTTTCAACTAATGCTTTTCTTGAAAGTTTAATACGACCCGCTCGATCGATATCAAGAACCTTCACATCGATTTTTTCACCTTCTTTTAAAACTTCAGAAGCATGGCGAATTCTGTCGTGTGAGATTTCTGAAATATGTAAGAGACCTTCGTTATTTGGAAGCACTTCAACGAAAGCACCAAAGTCTACGATCTTCTTTACTGTTCCAGAGTAAGTCTTGCCGATTTCAGGACCATCTGTGATAGCCTTAATCATTTCAACTGCAGCTTTTCTTGCCTCTGGTGAAGTCGAAGAAACTTGAACAGTTCCATCTTCGGCGATATCCACTTTCGCGCCCGTTTTTGCAATAATGTCTTTAATGACCTTACCACCCGGCCCGATAACTTCTCTTACCTTTTCTGGACGAACTTGAACTGTCTCAATACGAGGAGCGAATTCAGAAAGCTCTCCACGCGAAGTGTTCATCACTTTTTCCATTTCATTGAGGATGTGACTTCTTCCGTCTTTAGCTTGAGAAAGAGCTTGTTCCATAACAGCGAAACTCACTGAATCAATTTTAATGTCCATTTGAAGAGCCGTAATACCATCTCTAGTTCCGGCAACTTTAAAGTCCATATCACCAAGATGATCTTCGTCTCCAAGGATGTCTGTTAATACTGCAACCTTATCGCCTTCTTTGATTAGCCCCATTGCAACACCAGCAACGTTTCCTGTCACCGGTACGCCTGCATCTAGAAGTGCAAGCATTCCAGAGCACACTGTACCCATGGAGCTAGATCCGTTACTTTCTAGAACTTCACTCACAACACGAACAGTATATGGAAATTTATCAACTGCAGGAATAACCGCAGCAAGAGCTCTTTCAGCAAGGTATCCGTGGCCAATTTCTCTTCGACCTGTACCGGTCATACGCCCGACTTCACCAACGCTGTATGGAGGGAAGTTGTAATGAAGCATAAATCTCTTGGTTACGTTTCCACCGAGTGCATCGATTGTTTGCTCATCTTGACCTGTTCCGAGAGTTACAGTTCCCAGCACTTGAGTTTCACCGCGTGTAAATAATCCAGAACCGTGTGCTCTTGGCAATAAACTCACTTCACAAGCAATCGGTCTAACAGTCAAAGTATCGCGTCCATCAATTCTTACTTTTTTGTCTAAGATCATTGAACGAGCACCACGATATTTTAAGTCTTCAAAGACTTTAGAAATATCTTTATTTCTAGCTTCGATTTCGTCTTTCGCCAAACCTTCGGTGAATTTTTCTTTTGCTTCACTTAGAGCTGCATTTAAAGCATCATATCTTTCTGCTTTTGTTTTAATATCTAAAGCAGCATCCACTTTTGGCTTCATGAATGATTCAATTTGAGCTTTTAAGCTCTCTTCAACATTTTTAGGAGTGAATTCTCTTTTTGCTTTTGAACCTGTTTTTTCTCTGAGTTCGTTTTGAGCAGCAAACAGCGGCATCATTGCTTCATGAGCAAATTTTAGAGCACTCAACACATCAGATTCAGATACGAATTTACTTTCACCTTCAACCATGAGGAGACCATTTTGTGATCCCGCCACAGTGATATCAATATCAGAATCTAAGAGCTGTTTTGGTGAAGGGTTGGCAATAAATTGTCCACCTATGCGACCAATTTTAATTGAACCCGTTGGTCCATTGAAAGGAATGTTACTGATATGTAGAGCCGCAGAAGCCGCCGCACTTGCAAGTACATCTGTCGGGAAAAGTCCGTCCGAACTCAACACAGTGGCTACAACTTGCGTTTCGAAGTTGTAACCTTCTGGGAACATCGGGCGAAGTGGTCTATCAAGAAGTCTTGCAGAAAGAATAGCGAGCTCACTTGGCTTTGCCTCTCTCTTAAAGTAACCACCTGGAATTTTACCAGTTGCATAGAATTTTTCTAAGAACTCAATAGTGAGTGGGAAGAAATCGAAATTGGATTCTCTTTTAGAAGAAACAACTGTCACAAGAACCATGTTGTTTCCACAAGATGCGAGAACGGAAGCGTCAGCAAGCTTTGCCAACCTCCCTGTTTCTAGAGTGATTGTGTTGTCGCCTACCTTTGCTGACACTGTAATCTTATTCATTTATTTTCCTTTGTCACGGTGCTGAGCTTTGTTCGCGCACCAACTCTTTTTTGGGTCTAACCTATTTTAGACCTCTATTTTTTGATTAAAAAGTGACCTGAAAGAAACTCCAGATCACACGTCACTGCTACATTCGATTATTTTCTGATTTCTAATTCTTTAATGAGAGAAGAATACTTCTTAAGATTCGTTCTCTTTAGATAGTCCAATAAATTTCTTCTTTGGTTAACCAAACGAATTAGACCACGCTTACCGTGAACATCTTTTTTGTGAGTTTTAAAGTGCTCGGTAAGTTCTAATATTCTAGCTGTGATTAAAGCAATTTGAACTTCAGAAGATCCTGTATCAAGATCTGATCTTTGGTGAGTTTTAACGATTTTCTTTTTCGCTTCTGTTTTTAGTGCCATACGTACTCCTTTAATCCTATTTCTAGGGCCGCTATGCTTATCACATATCGGGTTGCCCTGTTGGACCGTCGGCTCCTAATTTGATGTTTCAATTTAGGTTCGGTTCCTAGAGCTGTTTATACCCAAAATCGGGCATTTTATAAGCCAACAAAACTATTCTTGATTGGCGTTTGAGTCAAGGTTTTGCTCGATAAAGACCTTCTTAATAGCGATCTTATACGGGCTCAAAACCTCTATAAACGAGATGACCTTCTCAGAGGTAGGATCGATGATAAAAATCCCCACAGGGAGTGCTTTTTCTCCCTGAATCGCAGTTAGCGCTCGCTTTTCGAGGGTTCTGGCAAGGCAACCATTCTTTAGCAAACGAAACTCCTTCTCGTTAACGGTAAGCCTTGGCCAATCCAAAAGGGTTTTCTCTAAGGGTATAAAGGCTTCTGAATTTAAAATCTGATCGACGGTATTACCATCTAACGAAATACTCTGCGATAAATCGTATGGGGCATTATAATCTCTAACCAGTTCCCACATTGTAGCTCCACAGCCTAACTTTTGGCCCAACTCATGAACCCATGATCTAACGTAAGAACCCTTGGAGCATCTAAATTTAACACTAACCAATGGGAGTTCTATCTTTAGTATTTCTACATTCTTAAAGCTCATATCGCGCTCAACAATGGGAACTTCTTTTTTTTCGCGTGCGAGCTCATAGAGTTTTTTACCGCCAACTTTGATTGCCGAAAAAGATGGAACTTTGAGTTTCAGATCTCCCTGAAACGCAAGGATTTCAGACTTTAATTGTGTCTCAGTAATTTGAACTTTTTTTTCTGAAGTGATCTCGCCTGTGCGATCATAGGAATCCGTCTCCACTCCCAGCTTGAGAGTGACTTCGTAACCTTTTTCACTATCCATTAAATAGTCCGAAAACTTATTTGCTTTTCCGATTGTGAGGATCAAAAGCCCCGACGCCAAAGGATCCAGTGTGCCGGTGTGGCCGATCGCTTTGGTCTGAAAAAGTTTTCGTGCTTTATAGACGACGTCATGGCTAGTGATTCCAGAAGGTTTGTTCACCAAACAGATGCCATCAATAGATTTACTCATCATCGGAGTCTTGGCTTTCTCTTTCTTCTCGCTCTAGTTCAAGCTTTCTTAGTTCGTGCTGAACTTTCATGGCATCTTCAAATTTCGTGTCCACAAAAAACTTCATTTTAGGGAGATACTTCATTCGAACCTGAGAATTGATGTACTGATTGATCTGGTGAGCCTTGTTTTGCAATACTTCAACATTTTGTTTTGCAACCGTCTCGCCGCCTTGGTTGTAAACAAGAACGCGTGCTGATCTCAGGTCTTTAGAAACCATCACGCGAGTAATGGTGGCAATCCCTTCGATCTCTCCTCCAAGTTGAATCACCATATAGCTAGAGATTAAATCTCTTAGCTCTTTTTCAACCCTTTGGATGCGACGATTGCCTTCCATATAATCCTTTTACACTTCCGTTCGATTAAATGCTTCTAGTGATAGTCTGCTTCTCGAATGCTTCAATAATGTCGCCAACTTTAAGGTCATTGTAGTTTTCGATTCCAATACCGCACTCATACCCAGCAGCAACTTCTCTTGCGTCGTCTTTGAAACGCTTCAATGAAGAAAGCTTTCCTTCATAGATCACGCGACCTTCACGCACAAGTCTGACGCTTGCATTACGTGTGATCTTGCCGTCTTTCACATGGCTACCAGCAATTGTTCCAATTTTTGGTACAGTGAATGTTTGACGGACTTCTGCGGACCCCAAAGTAACTTCTTTAAATTCTGGATCCAGAAGACCAGAAAGTGCTTTCTTAATGTCATCAACCAACTCATAAATGATTGAGTAAGTTTTGATTTCAACGCCACGTTGCTTTGCAAGATTTTGTGCGCCGCTATCCGGTCTTACGTTAAATCCAATGATCAAACCACCAGATGTCTGCGCAAGTAGAACGTCGGATTCAGTAATTCCACCTACCGCGGAGTGAAGAATTTTAACTTTCACTTCATCAGTTGATGTCTTTTCCAACATTCCCTTTACAGCCTCAGAACTTCCAGCCACATCTGACTTTAAGATAATAGGGAGTTCCTTAACATTTCCAGTTTGAATTTTTGAGAAAATACTTTCCAAAGTCATCTTTGAATTTGGAGTTTCTTTAAGTTCGTTTTCTTTTTCTAAGCGCTTTTTAGAAACTTCTTCCGCTGTTCTTTCTGAATCAACGACATCAAATAGATCTCCAGCAAGAGGAACCTTATTGAGGCCAAGAACCTCAACTGGTTCGCCTGGTTTCACCTCGTCGAGCCGTTGACCTTTTTCATTTTGCATGACACGCACACGTCCATATGCAGAGCCTGCAACCATATACTGTGTTGTTTTAAGAGTTCCCTCTTTAACGAGAACAGTCGCAACCACACCGCGTCCTTTATCCATTCGGCTTTCAATGACGATACCGCTAGCAGAACGATCAGGGTTTGCTTTTAACTCTTGAACTTCTGCAACAAGTAGAACGTGTTCCAGGAGTTCTTTGATCCCTTCTTTTTTCAGAGCTGAAACGCCTTGGAAAATTGTTGTTCCACCCCACTCTTCTGGAAGGAGTTCGTATTCAGCAAGTTGTTGTTTAATTTTTTCTGGATTTGCTTGAGGCTTGTCTATCTTGTTCATAGCAACGATGATCGGTACACCGGCGCTCTTTGCGTGATTTAGAGCTTCCACAGTTTGAGGCATCACACCATCATCGGCAGAAACAACAAGAATTACGATATCCGTAACATTTGCACCTCTTGCTCTCATTTCCGTAAAGGCCGCGTGGCCCGGAGTATCGATGAAAGTGATTTGCTTACCGTCTTCAAGAGTTACCTTATAGGCACCAATGTGTTGAGTAATCCCGCCTGCCTCACCAGCTGCCACGTCGGCTTTTCTGATAGCATCAAGAAGACTTGTCTTACCGTGATCGACGTGACCCATTACAGTGACAACAGGAATTCTCAACTGAAGCTCAGCTTCTGTTGATGGAGCTACGACATCCTTTAAAATATCTTCCGCGGTTTTATATACGTTTTGAACTTCAAAACCAAACTCAGGCGCAAGAATTGCCGCTGTTTCAAAGTCGATGTCGGAATTTGGCGTTACTATCATTCCTTCTTTCATTAAACGAGAAACCAATTGCGTGATTTTCACACCCATCTCTTGAGCAAAATCAGAGAGTTTAATCTTGTTCTCAATTTTTAAGACTCTCTTGTGAGCTTTTGGAGTAGTGATTTGAGTTTTTTTAGCTTCCTTCGTCGGAACTCTTTTTTTCTTCGGCTGGAAGATCACTTCACGTTTACGATATTCTGTTGCAGTAAACGATGCGACTGCTTCTTCCTCAGCTCGTGCCTTTCTTTTACGTTCTTTCTCTTGTTCTTCTTCTTCGATTTTCTTTTTACGTTCAGCAAAATCTGCTTCCATGAACGGATCAAGAGGGGCAGACATAAAACCTGTTCTAAGGTTTCTTGCGCCGCCACCACTGATCGATGTTGGTGAACTCATTCCAGCGCCACTAGCGCCACGATCACCTTGGTATCCTGGACGTTGAGGCTTAAGTTTTGTTAAGTCCATTCTTCCGATAATATTTCCACGATCTCTCGGTTTTGTAACATCTGAAGTGACTTCATCAGTTCCGCCCTCACTGGCTTGAATAGCAGAATTTTGTTCTGCTTCCAATGCCGTAGGAGCTGGAGTTTCTTCTGCTTGAGCAGCCGCGGCTTGTACGGCGGCTTGCTCTTCAGCTTTTCTACGAAGGACAGTTTTCTTTTCCGCCGTCTTTTTAACAACGCCGCCTGTCGCTTTCTTTTTTACAGCTCCAGAGGCTTTTGACGCGGTCTTAGTCGAAGTTGTCTTTTTGGCAGCCTTCTTTTTTGCGGCTTTTTTAGTTGCGCTTGCCTTTGGTTTATTCTCTTCTTCAAGTTTTGTTTTGATGAGAGCAATGGTATCATCGTCCAGCGTTGCCATGTGGCTCTTCACTGGGATTTCCCATTTCTTTAGCTTATCCATTAGTATTAAAGTCTCAATACCAACTTCTTTTGCAAATTCGTATAATCTAAGTTGCGACAATTGTTTGCTCCTTCGTCTCTTACAATCTTAAATCAAAAAGCCAAACTTCTAGTTTGGCTCTATTGATAATTAGTTCTCTTCTTGGTTACTCTCGCTTGAATTATTTTTTTCAAGCTGCGCAAGTTCTTCCTTCAAGCGCTGATCTGCTGAAGATTTTGCCATCGCAGACACCACTTCTTTGGACCCTTCTGTTGAAATTGGGGCCTTTGGGATTGCCTCTCCTGAGTCTTCGTATTTTTTTAAAAGATCTTGAGAGTCTTTCAATAATTTTTCAGCTGTAGCTTCATCATCAAACCCTGGGATAGCTTGGAGCTCTACTACTGCAGCATCTGAAACTTCTTGGAAAGTTGCAAAGCCAGATTGGTAAATGTTCTGAGCCTGCGTGTCTGTAATTCCAGGAATCAACTTCAGATTGAAGATCGCTTCCGCTGTTCTTTGCGCCAATGCGTTTTCAGAAACGATATCAATTTTCCATCCTGAAAGCTTTGCTGCAAGTCTTACATTTTGTCCGCGTTTACCAATAGCTAAGCTCAATTGGCTATCAGGAACAACAACTTCCATTTTTCTGTGTTGATCGTGAACTACGATTCTTGCAACTTCAGCCGGAGCCAAAGCATTAGAAACAAAACGGGTAACAT
>JAEYZS010000217.1 GCA_023427925.1 Pseudomonadota bacterium
CTCGAAGACCTATAGACAAAACAACAGGTAGCGAGGGTTCTAAAACAAAGTCCTAATTACAATAAATTTGTTTTAAACCCTAATATAAGCGATGGCAAGCTCCAAATCCGCCTCCAGTAGACTCAAAAAACCCTACAGGTTTCAACTGGATATACCCTTTCAGCAAACGTTTTTGAGAGTGTAAATTCTTTGGCCACCCTTATTTAAGTCTAGACAAAAAATCGCTTCAAATCAAAATTAGCGAGATTTGATAGGCATAAGAACTGCACTTTAGAACTATGTGTAGGAGACGGGTGTATGTATCATATTGGGATTTTGGGTAACAATGGAAAACCTCTAAGTGTGGCCTGCAACGAGCTTAAGCGGAGTGTGTTTTTTACGCCAAAGGTTTTCACTGACTCGTTTAGTATAGTAAGAGAGCTTAAAGGGAACTCAATTCATGCCATGGTTGTAGTGACTGATGAGTTTAAACAAAGTCATATCCGCATTATCCAGCAGATAAAAAAACATTTTCACGAATTACCAATCATTGTGATTACAGAAGCTCCAAGTGTTGTTGCAAAGATTAAACTTGCTGATTTTAAGAAAACACTCTTGTTGGGATTAGGTGAAATAAAAGATATGAATGGGGTTTTATTGAAGTACATCAATAATCATAACGTTATTCCGCGCCTAGCAAGTAGACATAAAACTGCACAACCTGCGAGATTTAAAATAGAGCAGGGGCGAGTACACTCAGCGTATATGTTAGATCTGGCTGTAGATGGAGCATGCTTTCGACTCTTCAATAAACATTTAAATAAAGGCGATCAAGTCTACATTGAAGTTCCACTTCCGGATCTAAAAAAAACTCATGTCGTTCAAGGTGAAGTGGTATGGGAAAGACTTGAAAAATTAAAAAACGAAACGGTTTCGTCGTCTCAAAAAGTGGGCATACGTTTCTTATAATTAAATTGGCTTTGGGGCATTAAAAGAAGTTTAACTAGGCAAAGAAAATTAAGGGGGAGACCATGTTAAAATTAGGAATGGCCTTACTCTTATTTCTTACGACAAACGAAACGTTGGCGGATGTAAAAAATAAGGAAAAGGCAAAGTTTGATTTAATTTCTTCAATAGAAATTCTAGTCAATATTGATGAGTGTAGAAAAGGAATTCACGACAACTCAATTCCAGAATCAATGTTGCCAAGAGCTTGCAATAGCCTTCCGCAACTTTCGAAATATTTCTTCACTAAAAAAGATAAGGCTGCAGTTGTTGAGTATCTGGATAACGAGGAGTCGCGAGTTATTGGTGATTCTCTTAAGCTTGTAAAAACATATAAGTTTAAGAAGCTTGGCAAAATGACCTTGTCTGAAAAGTGTGTAAAGAATCGCGATCCTGTGGATCTAGATATTTACCTTAACAAGATTCGTGGGTTGCCATTTGTACCCGAAGAAACAGTTATCGATAGCAATAACAACAAAGCAGAAAACAAGCTGGAGCCTCGAATTCCAGCAGAAAAACATCAGCTAGACATCGAGTTTGAAGATTTTTGATTATCGAAATAGACTTTTAAAGAAGCTTTTAACTTTCTGAGAAAGAGAGGAAGGTTGGCTCTGTTTATAAGACCGATGGTGCTTCTTGTTTTTATCAAACCTCTTGTTCTTGTCTTTTGATCTAAAAGACTTTTGAGTGCTCTTGCTTTCAAATTTATTTGGATGTTTGCTCTGAGTCTTTGGACCTTGGCTTGAACTGTGTGGCTTTTGCGGCTGAGGAGGTTTCTTTCCTTGTCCGTTGAGCTGGCGATCACTATCTCTTGCGTCGCGAGATTGCTGATGACGACCAGACTTACGATCTCTGTGCTGGTCTTGACCGCCTTCGTGTCTGTTGCGATTAGATTTGTATCCACCTTGTCGTTGTGGTCGTCCGCCACGTTGATCTTGACCTTGGGGAGATTGAGCTTTCATTGCAGCAAGACCTGTTTTTTTCACGCGACTTTCACCTTTATAATTATCTCTAACAAGCGGTTTAAATTCTTTGACCAGGAATTCATCTTCAATCCAGCCAATCGTAATTTTATTTTTCATGTATCCTTCAATTCGAGAAAGAGCCATGACGTCTCTATCACTTACAAGTGAGATAGCATGTCCTTTTGCACCGGCGCGACCAGTACGACCGATTCTATGAACGTAATTTTCAGCATCGTCTGGTAGATCGTAATTAATAACCAGATCAACGCCTTTGATATCGAGACCTCGGGCGGCAACATCAGTTGCCACAAGAGTGTTTCTTTCATTTTCATTTTTGAATTGTTGCAGGACTCGCTCTCTCTGGCTTTGAGTAAGAAGGCTTGAAATACCAACTGCAGGCACACCATTGTTACTTAAAAACTGTGTGATGCGATCAACGTTCATTTTAAAGTTACTGAAAATAATTGTTTGTTTCGGCTTTGTCTTGTTGATCAACGACAATAAATACTGCGGCTTTTCGCCTTCACCGACATGGAAAAGTTCGTCTGTCACATCACCAGCTTTAGCTTGATCTCGGCTAACGTTGATTTCAACAGGATTTGAATCAAAGCGATAGATCGTATTCATCACATCAAAGTTTAAAGTGGCACTAAATAACAAAATCTGACGATCTTGTGGCGCTCTCTGGAGGATGTAGACCATGTCATCTTTAAAGCCCATATCGAACATACGATCTGCTTCATCAAATACAATGGCTTTAATTTGTCTGAAATTAATATGATGATTTTTATAAAGATCCAAAAGTCTGCCCGGAGTACCAACAACAATATCAACACCATCATTAAGTGCAGAAGTTTGCGATTCATACTCGACGCCACCATACACAATGGCTGATTTGATTCCTAAAGAGGGCGGACAAATTTGCGAAATGCTCTTGTGAATTTGATCGGCAAGTTCTCTTGTCGGAGCAAGAATTAAAATAAAGTGACCACTTTTCCAGTCATCTAATCCACGTTTAAGATCTAATTCTGAAGGATTATCTTTTGATTTGTTTTTTGTACGCAATATTCTTTCGATCAGAGGAACTAGAAACGCGAATGTTTTTCCGCTACCCGTTTGAGAAAGTCCAGAAATGTCCTTCCCTTCTAGAACAAGCGGAATAGCTGTCTCTTGAATCTTAGTGCAGTCGTTGATTTGGAGTTGACGTAGAGCGTCTAATATCTCTGGTTGTAAATCTAATTCTTCAAATTTCAAAATGGCGCTCCATACTTACTTAATAAGAGAAGAATCTAAGCCTAAGAGGGTAAGAAAGTCAAAATTTAGTAAGGGTTTTTGCTAATTTATACAGCTTATTGTGGGGCTAGGAACTGGCGAATTATGTTCGTGAATTCTTCGGGCTTATCAAAGTGTACCCAATGGCCCGCTCCTTCAATGATAACACCTTTAACATTGCTATTTTCGGCTAACATTCTTTCATAAGTTTCTTGCGGAAGATCATTTGAGTTTTCGCCACGGACCAAGAGGGTTGGCATTTTTAAGCCTCGCCACTCTTCCCAACGGTCTACTTGCCTTCCCCTTTTTACGCTTTCGAGGATTCCACTCTTAGAAAAGCGCCAATCCACGAGTCCTTCATCATTTTCGACAAGGTTCGAATAAAAGTAATTTCCCAAAACCGCGTCCCCAAAATCATTCATTAGGAACTCTTTTGCCTCTTTTTTGCTCTTAAATGGAGTCGGCACGCGGCCCAATAGCTTTTCGTATTTTTCGACATCGGAAAGTTTGCTTTCCGGAGATATGTCTTCGATGACGAGTGAAATGACTCTGCGCGGAAACCTCGAAGCAAAGTTAAGGGCGTTTCTTCCACCCATGGAGTGACCGACGAGGTGGATCCTTTCCCAACCGAGTTCATTTAGAATTTCGTTTAGATCATCGGCATAATTTTCGGGAGCATATCCCGCTTCGGGTTTCATCGATCGACCGTGACCTCGTTGAT
>JAEYZS010000147.1 GCA_023427925.1 Pseudomonadota bacterium
GGTTCGAGCCCCGTCGATCGCCCCATTTTTAAAAAAACCTACGCGGCTCGAACCCTTGAGCGAAGCGAATTAAGAACTGACGAGCCCCGTCGATCCTCGTTGTATAATCAGAAGAAGAAAGTCCTTAAAAAACTTTAAGGACTTTGACTAAGATGGAAGTAATTTTATTTATCTTTCTTGAAACATGCTAGTTCTTGAGAGTCAAAAAACATTATCGCCAATAAAGATCGAGAGTTAAACATTTGTATATAAGTCGGTACCATGTGACCCTCAATAAAAATAGGAGTAGAAAAATTTAAAGCAAGCCGTTCATCTCCTTTGTTAAGATATGCAATGCTCAATAAAGTTCTGCCGTCTTCTCCATACCAAAGATCTGTACTAACTCGGTTTGCGTACTTACGTTTATTGTGTTTTAGTGTGTAAAGCCCAGGTAACTTAATCTTAGTTTTTTCAATATTTTCTAGGTTTTCTAATGACTCAATATCTGATGGGGAAAATTTTAGTATTTTGTAACGACAACCTTCTTCTGAGATATCAATTCCTAACCATCTATCAATATATTCAACCAAGTCTTGATATTCTTGTTCAGTTAAAGAGGAAGATCTTACTAACTTGGGTTTGAGTGTAAGTAAGTCAGAACTTGAGCTTTCGGCTCTACAAACAAAGGTACTCATTAGTAAAGTTACAATAATAAATGCTTTCATAATCACTCCTACGCTTTTAAGCGCTCTTTTTGTAATATATCGTATTCGAAAGATGGATAAGAGATGTTAGTTTCTTTGACATATAAAAAGGTAATCATTCTAAGCTCAAAAGCGTCATAGTGAAACCCGTCGATCGCCCCAGTTCAGCTGTATCTGTAATCACTATCAAAACTTTAGACACTTTATTTAGTAAGTATGTAGATTTTGTGACAATTGCGTTTAAAACGAAATAAATGAGGTATTTATTCCATGTCAAAATCATAACAGTTGTGAATGTTAAACGAAAACTGTTAATACTACTCCATGGATAATAAATCATTTCAAGCTCTGGGAACTTATTTGAGACAAAAGAGAATTAAAAAGAAACTCACTCAGGTGTCAGTTGCCAAAAAATTAGACTACACTTCACAGTTTATTGCAAATTGGGAGAGAGGAGTGTCCTCACCTCCGCTAGAGGCTCTAAAAAAGATCATAGATATTTATGAGATAACTCCGAATGAATTTTTAGCAAAGATGGCTTCGATTCAGAAAGATTATATCAAAAGGAATATCTTTAATTCGGAATCTAAAGTTTCAAAATAGGAGAGAATTTCATGCAGCTTAAACCATTCGAAAAAGACAGGGATAAACTTGCTAAGGAAACCCTTCCTATCTTTATCAATTTCTGTGAGCAAATATCAAATGCGGTGAGCGCATACGGGGTTCACCTTAAACCCTATAATTCTCACGGGATCCAGGAGTT
Organism: Pseudomonadota bacterium; assembly: GCA_023427925.1. GTDB lineage: Bacteria > Bdellovibrionota > Bdellovibrionia > Bdellovibrionales > JAEYZS01 > JAEYZS01. The sequence goes on from JAEYZS010000147.1 coordinate 1,447, forward strand.
TCTATCCAAAGAATCAACCGATCAGTTTCAAATACTTACAAACTTAAAAAACTATACACAACATTTGATAGAAGCCGTTTCTAACAATGTAAGACTAGTTGGTGACAATAGAAAGCATGCTTGGTTTGCAATGAGAAATTTAGGATTGCGGCCTCCGAACGATTTGTTTGATAGAATTGATCAAAGGGACATGATTGAAATTTATGATACGTCAGGCATTCAAGTTTTTAGATCGATCGAGCTATACAACTATATGAGCTATTCTTTTAGTGAGATTTTTTGTTACACGTGGAAGGATCTATTTAGTCGAGATAACTTTGTTCTAAACAGGATGTCGACTACAGTTTCCGATGTATTAAGTGGAAAGATTCAAGGATGTATCCATCCGCAATTTCCCACTCACTGTGCGCATGAAATCTTTTCTGAAAAGAAAATTTGGATCAAGATGGAATCAGGTATCATGAGCAAAGTTCTACGTCCGGATGGTACTATTGGCGGCCTAATATATACATTTAAAATTCCTGAATTTGGTTCATCTAAGAAAACGCTCGCATGAAAAATCAAACAATACTCCATTCATTAAGGCACGAGTTGGTTTCTACTGTTCAGGCGGTAGGTGCTGAATTTCGTAATCTTGATTGGGAATCGAAGAAAGTCTATTTAAATTGGCTATCGCAGACCTATTACTATGTTCAACATACAACGTGCTTTATCGCGCTTATGGCGGCTCGATGGGGACCGCACAATCGTGAAAAGCAGTATCAAGCTTTGGACTTTTTAAAGGGTGAATCTGCCCACGATTTACTATTAGTTGATGATATGAAGGTTTTTAAGTCCAATATATCGGACTTTGCAGAGTTTCCCGAGACACAACTCTTTTATCAAAATCAATATTATCTGATTGAGCACGTTTCTCCTGCCGCACAATTAGGTTATGCCTTCTTTCTTGAAGGAATCGCATCTACTCAAGCAAGTCATGTGTACGAACGAATTAAAACGGCCTACGGTCCAAACGCAGGAACCTTTCTTCGAGTCCATGGAGAAGAAGACCCTGATCATTTCCAAAAAGGATTACTCATCCTTGAAAGCTTTAATAACGAAGAACTCTTAGCAATTGAAAAAAGCTTAAGACAAAGTGCATTTCTGTATTCGTCTATTCTCAACAGAATCCAAGCTTCAAAATAGACTAAGCAGTCTTCTTTTTTACTACTGGTATATCTAGGGTCGTGTCTTCTCTTTCATTCCAAAGTCTTTCGCTGAGCGCTTGGACTTGCAAATCTGGATAGGTCTTTATTTTATCTCTGAAAATCGCAACCAGCTCTCCTGGTTCCTCGTAGAGCTCAATGTTTTTAACAAGGGTTTCTCCGCCAACACCATGTATAATATCAGGTACGGCAGAGTTTGAACGGGCGGCTCCAATGCTTGCGTCACACTGGTATTCCTGTAAATGTTTACAAGTTAGAGTTAATATAACTGCGGATAAGGAAACGCCACTTGAATGCTTTCTCCAGTCTGATTCTACGGCTAAAGACTCCATGGTCATTATATTAAAGGCCTTTCTTTGCTGCAAAATTTCAAAAAATTCTTCGCTAAAATTATTAACAATATAGGAATGCTCTTTGACAGCTAAACTTCGATAATCAAAGAATGTGAAAAGCAATTGACCGACAATGCGCTCCTTATGGACAAGGACTCCTATTAAATCTTGGCGACACAACGTATCAGCTTGGACTCTATGACCAGAGCCTTTATCTATAAATATTCTATTCCAAAAATTTTTCAAAAAAAGGAAAGACTTATTATGAAGTACTTGGTTGCGTTTGTCCTGAGGGAACTTTCCTGACAGTATCACATACTTTAAATCTTTTAATTCATTTTTCATAATTTTTATCTCTTGTTATCAATCACTCTTTTTATTTTTCCGGTTTTAATATTTAAAATGATATCCTTGGGTTTGATCCATTCTATTCCTATATGGAGATCCTTGATTTCTTCAATCTCGCTTTGAGTTTTGGATTCTATGATTTTTTTAACTATCTTTTGATCAAACTTTTTTAGGAGATTTGAATCTTCGTGGCTTGCAATTCGTAAAAGTAAGCAGTCTTTTAAATCTTTTCGTTCGATTATCATTTGGAAGTCAATCCAATTTGTTTGATCACTAAACTGAGACAAAATCGATCTAATTTCTGAAACGTAGAACTTGGTGGCATTTACTCGAGCGGCCTCTTCGCTTCGGCCTAGGAGTAAGAACTTTCTATCTCTTGCGCCCTCATCTTCTACCCACATGGCTTTATCTCCTGCAGGATATCGAATGATCGGCATGAGTTGCCTAAATAAATTAGTGACTACTAAAATCCCTTCTTCGTTTTTTTTCTTAATAGGCTTTAGAGTTTTTTCGTCAACTATTTCCACATGAATGTAATCTTCAATGGATCGATATTCATTTTCTTCACAAGTTTTATCGTAATAGCCAATAAGGCCTACATCTGATGTGGCATAGCTAATGGGATATATCTTGGCCTTTTTAAAAACACTTTTTACAATTTTGATTTGGTCTTCATAGAAAAAGTCGCCGGCAAAAAATATTTTAGATACCTCATCAAAATTATTTTTAGAACGCATGTTGTTTAGTACAGCGATGCTAACTATAGTGCTAGGAGTCCCCATAAGAACTGTGGCCTTAAATTGCCTAATAATATCTGCAATTTCATCAGGCGGAGTGTGTCCTGCTACAGGAAGGTGAGTGGTTGGTGTGGGACAGTTTTCAAGAATTTTTGTGGCAAACAGGTAAGATCCGTAAAGGCTACCGGAATAAAATAGATTTGCAACTCTATCATTTTTTTCTATGTAGTTATGAGCAAATGTTTCGCCAGCAACCTTACAAACGGTATTCCACTCTTCAGAAGAGTAGAGGGAATACTTAGGGCTACCAGTTGTTCCTCCACTTCTAAAGATCATGCCATCCTTCTGAGCAAGAGAGGAGATATTGTTAATATTATGATAGGCCCAAAAATCTTCGCTTTGAGTAAGTGGACACGAACCAAAATTAGTATTCTTAGGTAAACCCTTAAGAGCTTCCTTATAGAATGGGGAGTGTGTTCGAGCATGTTTAACAACAAGATCTAAGTCGTTTTTATGAAGTAGTTTTTTGGCCGTAGTCATATATACTTATCGGTGATTTGGGCTGCAAATTCAGATCTAGACATGCGTAAATTCCTCGCTATAATGAAATTAAACGGGGAGTAACAAAATTAATTTCAAAATTTTCTTAACAATTCTAGTAGTAACGCTTGGGTACTTTGTCGATATATACGACCTGATTCTATTTAGCGTAGTTCGCGTCCCATCTCTAAGAGATTTGGGGTTGAGCGAAGAGGATGTAATGAGTAAAGGCATTTTGCTTCTCAATATTCAAATGATCGGAATGCTGATTGGAGGCATAATTTTTGGTGTTTGGGCGGATAAAAAAGGCAGGCTAAAAGTCCTATATGCTTCTATCTTATTGTATTCAACTGCGACGTTTCTCAACGCCTTTGTTAGCGATCTAACAACTTATGCGATCTTAAGATTTATTGCAGGTATCGGTCTTGCTGGAGAACTGGGAATTGGAGTAACTCTTGTTTCAGAGCTCATGCCAAAAGAAAAGCGTGGGTACGGTATGACCGCCATTGCAACCTTTGGGATGTGTGGTGCTCTTATGGCGTGGCCTGTGGCAAAGTACTTTGATTGGAGGATGGCATATATTATTGGCGGAGTGTTAGGCTTTGTCTTGTTATTTTTAAGGATGAGTATTTTGGAGTCTGATCTATTTTTAAAAGCTAACCACCAAAAAGTGGAACTTGGAAATTTCTTTGCGCTATTTCGAAACCGATCTCAGTTTCTAAAGTTTGTTGCATGTACTTTGATTGCTATACAGCTATGGTAC
>JAEYZS010000173.1 GCA_023427925.1 Pseudomonadota bacterium
TTGAGCACGATGATTGGCTAAGTGCCTAATACTCATTCGAGTAAGAGAGGAGAGAGCTTTTTACCTTGTATTTTGTATCGACTTGATTCTGAACGACTTTCAGAATTCATTTCCCGATACAGAAAGTGATTTCTGCGTTTTTGGTATTAAAAAGGCGGTTTTTGGAAACTTGAGGTACAAAAAAAATCCTAAAAAAATTTTTCAACTTTTTACTTTTTATCTGGCGAAAGGAGGGTGGTGAATTCACCGATAGTCTCCCTCGAGTGCCGGAACATAGCCGAAAATTCTTTATATTTAGTGTGTTGATTTCTGTGTCAAAACACAATCTAACTCACGTCAAGAATGCCGTTGGATTTATCTGAAATTTTAGTAGTTGGCGTATCAAGTCGCGCATTATTCAACCTCGAGAAAGAAAACGAAATCTTTCAAAGCCATGGTATAAAGGGCTATCGTGAATATCAACTTCTGAATGAAGATAATCCTTTGGACCCAGGTACTGCGTTCCATCTGGTCCAAAGCCTGTTGCACTTAAACGCCGACGCAAAAAAACGCATCGTCGAAGTCGTTGTAATGTCAAGAAACAGTCCGGAGACGGGAGTGCGAATCATGAACTCGGTCAGAAAGTTTAACTTAGATATTACTAGGATGGCTTTTAGCGGAGGAGAACCACTTTCTCCGTACATTGACGCCTTTGATATCGATTTATTTCTGAGTAAAGATAGGACGGACGTCCAATCGGTAATAGACTCCAAGAGCTCCGCTGCTGCCTTTATTTATGATCCCCCTAAAGAGTTTAGGCCGACGGACAATCGTGTGAAGATTGCATTTGATGCGGATGCAGTACTTTTTTCAGACGAGTCTGAGCACAGATATAAGACTTTAGGAATTGAAGCTTTTCACAAGTATGAAAAAGAGAACGAAGATGTTCCACTAGGCGAAGGCCCCTTTGCAAAGCTCCTGATAAAATTATCAAAAATCCAGGACGAACTACCCACCACCGTTGAGCTATCTCCTCTTCGAATAGCTATTGTAACGGCACGAAACGCTCCTTCCCATATGCGTGTCATAAAGACCCTTAGAAAATGGGGGGTCTATGTAGATGAAGCATATTTCTTAGGCGGAATATCAAAAGACAAAGTGTTGAAAGCGTTTGGTGCTCACATCTTTTTCGACGATCAAGATGTACACCTAACAGCGTCCGCGAGATTTGTTCCGTCAGGACAGGTGCCTTATGCATCAAATTCGCTAATGAGTAGACAAGGCCAAAAAAATAAAGAGTAGCTCAAGACGTTTGTAATTCTATTTCAGTTTGGGCAACCAGTGAGTCATTTAAATCAGCTAAGCACGCATCCGAAAGTGAGTAAAAGAAAAAACCAGCATTTCGTGCCTAGATTTTATCTTCGAAACTTCTCCTATCTTTTAAACGGAAAGCAGATCGGAGTGTACAATACGAAAAACGCGTTTTGTTTTAAAACAGCACCTATCAAGTCACAAGGTGCTAGAGATTTTTTCTATGGTACAGACGGAATAATAGAAAATCGATTATCTGAGATCGAAGGACGATTGGCCGCCATTGTTAAAAAAATACTAGCAGCATCGGCAGCTCAGTTAACCGCCGATGAGCATTATGATTTAATACTTTTCATCATTCTAACTATTTCAAGAAATCCTTCTAAAATAGTCGGTCTTCGTGAGATGATGATCAAAATGAGAGAGAATCTCTTAAAGGAGGAACCGGAAACAGATATAGATACAGTTCTGCCACTCCTGACTCATGAAGACTTCGTGAGACTATCACTTGTAAACTGTGAGCAACTTGTGAAGGGGATCATGGATTTGGAGTATCTAGTGATTGAGAATTTCACGTCGACACCCTTTATAACTTCGGACAATCCAGTGGTAAAGTATAACCAATACCTTGAGGCTAAACGGTATTCACAAGGAAAGACAGGGCTCGCTTCAATCGGGCTAGAGATTTTTGTTCCAATAAGTAAAAATAGAATGATACTTCTCTACGACCGAAACTGTTATGATGTCAAAATGTCAACGGAGAGGTTTTTAAAAGTCAAACGAGATGAGGAAGTTGACTCACTTAATCTGCTGCAGTTTGTGAATTGCATTAACACCATTTACTTCAGCGACAATACAGAAGAAGCGTACTTGAGAGACATGCATAGATGGTCAATGGAATTTGATAAGGGCAACGTCCCGTATTCAAAACTTGGATATCTAGCAGAGAACAAGGCTCAAATTATCCATGGAAACGAGAAAGCAAACCTGGCAATCAATGGAACTTCGGACTGCGAAATTGGTTTGAAAATCTCGGGGATAAAGTTCAAGGAATCTGCCAAATACAGAACGATTCATAAGGGATCCGTTCAACCGAGGCCAGGCTCGTTCGCATACGAAAGCTTAGAAAGAAATGACGGTAACGTATAGATATAAATTACTAATGCAGTTTTTGCTATCGTAGCTTGCTGTAAAGGATCGGCTGAAACGATAAGCTATAGACGATGGCTACACAACCAGGACTTCCCCGATATTGCTTCTGGAACGCGGGATGACTTCACTACCTTGTAGGTAGCCGAAAGGCCAAACTTTAAACAGGCGGAAGCGCAGGATCTTAGCGTTGTCCTCCAATCACATAAACGAGATCTTCTAATGGGAGGCCTATTATTATCTTGACGATTCCGCCGACTCATAGAGGCGATGCAAGTGATGAGTTCCAAGCGAGACTCAATTCCCTACCTAAAGGCCCCCATACAGCAATCTTTATTTGTGAGGCTCCACCTGATTTATTATCTTTGAAAAAGAAGCCCATCCGTTCGAAACAGGTAATGCTGTTTACGGGTGGGCTGTTTTATTTCTAACCTAATGTTTTATGTTTACTGCTATTGCGCTTATTGCTACGTCCGTAGCATTTCTTCTCCTGTATTTATGGCTAAAGGAGAAAAAAACTCTCTCAAGCTTCAAAAAGTATTATCAACCTATTATTGACGTTGATGCTGAAGTAGCCAAAAGACGGGAAGATTTTATGCAGCTTAATCGCGAGTTGACAAATCTCAGAACGGAAGCTGAAAAGAAAGGCATGGAACTGTCAAAGGAATATCAGATCAAAAGATCGGTGTTCGATTCTCTATTAAAGGAGTTGGCAGTCTTGGAGGAAAACCTCGAGGACATTTCTTACGGACTCTATAAGCCGCACTTTGACTATAATACTTCCGCAGAGTTTAAACACCAACTTGAACGTATCCGCGACCAACAAAAGCAATTCATTAAAGAAGAAAGAGCAACACATTGCGGCGTTGAGTGGACGGTTGGAGGTAGTAAGCGTGAAGGAGCGAAGATGACCAAGCAGTATGCCAAAGTCATGTTACGTGCATTTAATGGCGAGTGCGACGCCGCGATTGCTAAGGTTAGCTGGAATAATATTGGGAACATGGAGGCGAGAATAGAGAAAGCCTTTGAAGCAATAAATAAGCTCGGCTCAAGTCAACAGGTGTCTATCACTCCGGATTACTTCAAGCTCAAACAGCAAGAGTTACGCCTTGAGTTTGAACTAGAAGAAAAAATTCAAAAGGAAAAAGAAGAGCAGCGTCGTATACGAGAGCAAATGCGTGAAGAAGAAATCGCACAGCGTGAAATAGAACGCGCACAGAAGGAGGCAGAGGATGAAGAAAAGCGGTACCAAAAGGCATTAGAGAAGGCCAGGGAAGACGTCCTTACCGCAACTGGAACCAAACTTGAAACTCTGAACAAACGAATAGCGGAGCTGGAGCAGAATCTTCAAGCCGCTCATGAGCAAAAGCAGAGGGCCATCTCTCGTGCTCAATTAACTAAATCAGGACACGTTTATATTATATCCAACATTGGATCGTTTGGAGAGGATATCTATAAGATAGGAATGACTCGACGCTTGGAACCAATTGATAGGGTCCGAGAACTTGGGGACGCGTCCGTACCTTTTGAATTCGATGTGCACGGAATGATCTATTCCGAAAATGCGCCAGAACTAGAGAATATCTTCCATCGCAAATTCGATGGAAAGCGAATCAATTTGGTAAATCAGCGCCGAGAATTCTTTAAGGTTACGCTCGATGATATCCAGAATGTCGCAATGGAAATGAATCTTCAGTTACAATTGTCAAAATTGGCAGAAG
>JAEYZS010000206.1 GCA_023427925.1 Pseudomonadota bacterium
AACCTACACCATTTGATATTTTTGCTGCAGGAGCAGGTGCCGCCGCCGCTTTTGTAGGAGCCGTTGCTCTGGGCTCTTCTTTCTTCGCTGGTGCCGCCGCAGAAGCGCCACCGCCTGTTTCAATCACCAGCATGACTGCGCCAACCTTAATGACATCACCCGGATTGCTTTTAAGTTCTTTTACCACACCTTTTTGAGGACTTGGAATTTCGACCGTTGCTTTATCTGTCATCACTTCGGCAAGAGGTTGATCTTGATTCACACTATCGCCAGCCTTAACCAACCATTGAATCAGCTCACCTTCTGTTACGCCTTCACCAATATCTGGAAGTTTAAACTCTAACGTTGCCATTTTGTCCTCCGGTACTTTCTTCACTTACTGTTTCATTATTTTCTTGTTCTTGTTTTTTCTTTTTTTCGATAACACCTTTCATGAAAAATTCTCCCGCGCGATAGGAACTTCTGACGAGCGGGCCGCTAGCGACGTACAGGAAGCCCATGTCCTCGGCTACTTTTTGCCAGTACTGGAATTTTTCAGGTGTTACAAATTCAACTACTTTTAATTTTAGTTTTGTCGGCTGCAAATATTGACCAAAAGTCACAACGTCACACCCTACCGACCTAAGGTCTTTTAGTGTTTGCATGATCTCTTCGTCAGTTTCGCCTAAGCCCAACATGATTGAAGACTTCGTATACATTTTAGGATCAATCTTTTTGACTGTCTCAAGAATATCTAAGGTCTCTTTGTAACCTGCACGAGGGTCACGAACTTTTGGCGTGAGTCTTTCGACGGTTTCAATGTTGTAAGCATAGACATCGGGCTTGGCCTTCACCACTCGTCCGATCCACTCTGGATTGCCTGCAAAGTTTGGAGTGAGAATTTCCACGATAAGATGTTTGTTGTTATTTTTGATTGTTTCTATGGTACGCGCAAAGTGATCTGCCCCATGATCAGGCAAATCATCACGAGTCACAGAAGTGATCACCACATAATCAAGGGCCATCTGAGAAATAGACCAGCCCACTTTTTCTGGTTCATCTTTATCAATTGCGCCCTTTGGATTTCCGGTTTTTACAGCACAAAATCTGCATCCACGCGTACATACTTCGCCCATCAACATGAATGTCGCGGTCCCACCGCCCCAACATTCAGCTATGTTTGGACACCGAGCTTCTTGGCAGACGGTTGCAAGCTTTAAATCCGCCAGCATGTCTTTGATTTTGAGATATGATTCTCCCGCTGGTGGGCGAATCTTAATCCACTCCGGTTTTCTTTGTTTTTCGACTGGCTTCACCTCAGGTTTGTCCGTCGATTTTTCAGGCATTGTCATAGACAGACAGTTCTAGACTGAGTTGTTTAAATTGGCAACTTGCGCAGCCCTAAAGTGCCACTTACGCGGGATGTTATTGTCGACTTTTCACATGAAATAGATCATAAGATGGCATGAAGTTCTCAAAACCGATAATCGAAGGCATCTTTTTAAAACGATATAAACGATTCTTTGCTGATGTCGTTATAAATGGTGAAACTGTGATCGCCCATGTTCCTAATTCTGGAAGCATGAGGGGTTGTAATTTATCAGAAATGCCATGCCTCGTAAGTTTTGATGAAAACCCTGCACGTAAACTCAAATACACCTTGGAAATGGTCAAGACTCCAACATCGTGGGTAGGTGTTAATACTCAAGTTCCTAACAAAATCGTGCGGGAAGCACTTGAAAATGGACTCTTTGACACCTACAAAGGATTCAAAATCTTTCCCGAAGCTAAAATCAACGATAAGTCTCGGTTGGACTTTGCCCTTTCAAGAAATCAAGATGTGGAATTTAAAAAAGTTGATCTAAAAACAGGACAAGATAAGTTTCATTTTATTGAAGTGAAAAATGTGTCCCTTGTTGAAGATGGAGTTGCAAAGTTCCCTGATGCGGTCACTGAGCGAGGACAAAAGCATTTAAATGATCTCATGGAACTTATCGATTGCGGTCATACCTGTGAAATTTTGTTTACGATCCAGCGGACAGATGGAAAAACATTTGCTCCCGCCCTTGAAATCGATCCTAAATACTCTGAAATCCTAAAAACGGCTCACAAACATGGAGTGATTATTTCTCCGTATCTCTGCAGTCTATCCCAAACTGGAGTCGAACTCACTTCTCAACGTTTAGAAGTCCAACTATAAAAAAAGGCGAGCTCTCACTCGCCTTTTTTCTTTTTCACTGCAAAAAAAGATTACTTTTTATTTGCTAAGTGTTGATCGATGATTTTTGTGAACTCTTCAGCTGGATAAGCGCCACGGATTGAAACACCATTTACTAAGTAACCTGGAGTTCCATTGAATCCGAACTTTCTGGCTTCTTCCATGTCAGCTTCAACAACTTTTTTAACTTTATCAGTTGTGATGTCTTTTTTTACTTGAGCAAGATCTGCTCCAGCTTTTTTAACAGCTTCATCTAAGAACTTTTCTTTTTTTGTTCCAAGATCTTGTTGTTTTTCAAAAACGTAATCGTGGAATTTCTTAGCCTTATCGATTCCTTGAAGTCTTACAGCTTCATAGTATTGAGCAGCCGGCATTGCGAGAGGGTGGAAATCAAGAGGTAAGTGTTTAAATAAAACACGAACTTTATCACCATACTTTTTAGAAACTTCTTCTAATGTAGCATATCCACGCTTACAGAACGGACACTCAAAATCAGAGTACTCAACAATTGTGATAGGCGCAGATTTGTTGCCCCAGATTCTTTCTTCGTCGATTACTGGTTGTTTTGGATTTTTGAATTCTTCGTCTCTTTCCTGGACTAAACCTTTTTCACGATCTTCGAATTGTTGTTGTTGAGCCTTACGAACAGCATTGTTTAATGCTTCCATAATTTTCGCCGGGTTTTCTTCGATTGCTTCAACTAAAATGTCTGGGTTTTCTTTAAGAGTTTTCTTTAAAGAATCTTTCCCCATACAACCACTGAGGCCTGCTACAACTGCAAGTGCCATTAAAACTTTAAATGCTTTCACGGTGTCTCCTATTTTGGTTAAGTTTTAAAACTTAGAGTACATCAATGATTTTTAAGAAAATCTACGCAGTTTTCAAGTCTTAGCGCCTATAATGCGACACGCAATTGGGCTAGTTTTGCAAATCTACAAAAACGCTCTGGCCACGTAGATTAATTACTAAGCTATTTTGCTTTTCATAGATGTGTCTTTTTATAGTTCCCAGACCAAAGAAACCGTTAGAACTCTGATATATTGAGGTTAAAGTTCCAATCTTGTTTCCGTCGGATTCAATTTCAAAGGGCAACTTACCTTTGAGCTCAGAAAATACTTCAGGTGTGAGGTTTGAAAATGACAATTTTTTTATCTTTCGGGCAACTCGACCATAGGTATAGATCTTTTCAATTACTTCTTGTCCAGGATAACAACCTTTGTTGCGGTCGACGAAATTTTCAAAAGGACCCTCTATCAAGATATGCTCGTCAGCAATATCCACTGTCGGCTTTGGGAATCCAAAAGACGCTCGTATTTGATCGTAATTTTTTTGCAGAATACTTTTTACTTCAAAGCTTGCTCGATCAAAATAATACTTTCCCGGTAAGCCCCAATTGTAGGCTTCCACTTCCATTTCAGAGGGAAGTTTCGGAGAATTCCCTCGTGTTTCTACACAAAAAAACTTTTCGATTTCGATTTTCAGATTTTCAGCAAAGTGCATCTGCTCAAGATATTCTTTGGTTTTTTGAAACATTTCTTTTTCTATAAAAAAATATTTCTTTTCATCCTTTTTCCACACCGTAAAAAATGAAATCAGTTTGGCCTGACCGTTTAAAAAAGCTCCATGAAGAGGGCCATTGAAATCACTTTTAAAGTTCAAAGTCGAAAGTCGATTTAAAAAATCAGAACTATCTGGTCCAGAGACAACCAAAAGATCTACTTCTCCCCGGTCCAAAATAAAGCTTTGTACTGTTAACTGTTGTCGATCAGAAATCATAGGCGTATTATGATAACTTCAGAGGAAAAATCAATCATGAAAGTTCGCAGTGTTATAATAGATTCCTTAAATTTGGAGTTATTAGACTCCGATGTGAATCATCTTTATCAACACATACAAGACATCGTTCGACATGACAGAAATCCAATTATTTTAATCAATGAACACGGCGACGATCTTTTGCGTAAAATTCCAAAATTGTTGGATTGCGACCTCGTCTATGCTGAGCGAAGTCAGCGACCTTTCGAAGGTTTGTTTATAGGCCTTGAAGGTGCTGGTACATGCTCTTTTTATATTCAACTTCACAAGCCCTATGGTGACGAAGCCATTTGGAAAACACTGGAAAAGACTCTTCTGACATTACCGTATATGAACAATACCCACATAATTGTTCACAAATCCGGCGGCCCTTGGCTTATCACGCCCACTGGCTCACTTTATTTGAAAAAACAAGGCGCCCAGTACGACATCGAAAAAGACACTAATCTCAATAAGTTAGTAGTCGAGTCATAATCCAATCAAAATCCAGATACGATTTGCGTCATTTTCCTATTAAATTTGGACGAAATCAGCCGCTCACTTCCTTGACTTGAACCTCTTGAAGGCAGATAAGCTATTAGATTCTATATTGAAAACCCGTGAGGTAGTGAATGAAAAATTCGGAAAAGAAGTACGACGTTAATGTATTAAACACCATCGCACAACGTGCACTTTATTATGCCGTTCAAATGATCCATCTTGCTAACAATAGAAAAGATAAAGAAAAAGGTGACCCTAAAATCGGTGGCCACCAATCTGCTAGCGCGAGTTCACTGCATTTATTGGGCGCACTTCACCTTGTGACTAAATCGGGCTTTGATCACATGGCCATAAAGCCACATGCTTCACCTGCTGATCACTCTTACAACTATTTGCTCAATAATCTGCTTGATGAAAGCAACAACAGATTGCCTCAAGAGCTTCAAGAAGTTGCCATGCACGGTCTAAGAAAGTTTTCAGATGATGGAACTCCTGTTTTTCAATCTTATCACTCTAAGTACGATCCTGATCGCCATAATTTTTTACCTTCTGGAACGGTGGGAATACCGCCCGTAAATTTAGGTTACCTTGCTCTTGCCTATAGATATGCAAAAGACCACGGTTACAAAGTTCCAGAAAATGCTCACTTTTGGGCGTTATGCGGAGACTCTGAATTCAGAGAAGGATCGCTATTTGAAGCCATGCCTGAGTTTGCTGAGCGCGAATTAGGAAACGTGACTTGGATTATCGACTATAACCGCCAAAGCTTAGATGGACATAGAATTACTAATAAAGAAATCATTGGCTCAACTGATGACGTTCGCTTAGCAAAAACTGGAGAAGCGAACGGATGGGAAGTGATCATGCTTAAGCATGGACCTCTCAGAGAGAAGCTCTTTAAAAAACCAGGCGGAGATACATTTAAAAAACTCTTGGACGAAGAGCTTAATGATTATGAATTCCAATCCATGCTCTTGATCAAAGACGGAAAGGAATTGAAGAAACACATTCTCGAAAAACATCCTCAAGTTAAAAAGTTTGTGGAAGTTACGGATGAAGCAGATCTTTTCAACTCCTTGAGAGATCTCGCTGGTCATGATTTTGAAATGATCATTGAAGCCCTTGAAGCCAGTAAGAAAAACCAAAGAAAGCCGACCCTCATAATCGCTCATACCGTTAAAGGTTGGGGTCTTTCTGAAGCAGCGCAACCTGGAAATCACAACTCACAACTTGATCAGCCAGAAATTGACCAGCTCAGAGAAAAAGAAGGAATCTCGGCCGATCGACTTTTCCAAAAATTTGCCGACACCACTAAAGAAGCAAAATACTTAAAAGCTCGTGGTGATGATCTCTACAAAGATATTTTAACTCAACATGAGATGAAGGATGAAAACAAAAAGTTTTTCCTGGCGGAGCTTGAAAGGCACGGTCAAATCCCTGAGTCTTTAGATATTAATCTTAAAATGGTGAACTACCCTCACACTCAATGGATGTTGGGGCAGCTGACAGCAAAACTCACACGTATCGCAAATACTGCAAACGACAAGAATGCAAAACCGCTCACAGAAATGGAAACTGCATTTAAATTACCGTCGGAGCTTTTTGTTTCAATGGCTCCAGATGTGGGGACGTCGACAAACCTCAACCCTGCAATGGATGGTAAAGTCTTTGGCGCAATGGACATTGAAGACTACGAAAAAGAATTTGCCGTTAAGGATACAAAGCTTCCTGATCTCGTTCCCGGTAGCGACAAGTCAGACAGATTTATCCGGTTTGAAATTGCAGAGTGTAATGTGATGTCTTGTGTAGGATCGTTTGGTCAAATGAGAGATTTATTGGGGATCCCGCTCTTCCCTCTTATGACAGTGTATGATTTCTTCTTAAAACGCGCATTGGATCAATACTTTTACAATCAGTACTGGAGATCGAATTTTACATTAGTAGGAACTCCGGCGGGTGTAACTCTTTCTCCAGAAGGAGCTCAGCATGGATGGAAATCAGATTTCCAAATTCCAAACCAAATTCTTTGGGAGCCGTTCTTCTGTAAGGAATTGGATTGGATTTTCTGTGATGTTCTAAGAAGACACTTCTATTTTGATAATGACTCGCGAAGTGGAGTGCACATCAGGGGTGTTACTCGCGGTGCCGATCAGAAGGAATTCTTGAAACGACTAAAAACTCAGAAAGCATTCAAAGTTGATCAGGCAGCTCTGCTCATGCCTAACGGTATGAATTACGAAGGTGCCGTCGAAGAATCTTCTGTCGAAACGTTTAGTGAAGACGAAATCATGAGCGCAGTAAGACAAGATGTTTTGGCTGGCGGATATTACCTCATCAATTACGAGGGTTATGCTGGGTACGAACCAGGCGACAACGTTGTAAACATTTTCTCGATGGGCTCACCCACAACCGAAGCTATTAAGGCCTCTGATATGCTCCTTGAAAGAGGCATCTACGCAAACGTTATTGTAATTACATCTCCTGATCTATTGATTGGAACTTTGGCTGAGGAAAATGATCACTTTCAATTGAGACAAAAACTCGGGGTAAATTCTAAGCTTTATCTCCATCCGACTGAGGCGGTTCAAAGCCAAGGGGATTTGGTAACTCTATCTGGTCGCAGAATTCCTATGGTCAGCGTTCATGATGGAGAACCAGGTTTGTTAGACAATATTGGCTCTATCATTGGTGTAAGACATGAAGTTCTTGCAGTTAAAAAACACTCAAAGTGTGGAAGACCATCTGAAATCTACAAGTATCATCATATTGATGCTGAATCTGTAGTAGAAGCCTGTGGCAAGGTCCTATCCGAAACTGCTCTTGAAGAAGTTCAAGTTTCTAGATCTTTACTCGAATCATTCGGTAACTACTCTGCGCGCACAAGCTCTTGGAAAGAGCTCTGGCCAGAAACAACAGGTAATACAACTAAGCACTAATGAAATTGATAAACCAAGGTGAAATTATAAAGTCTCCGAATAAAAAATACTCGGAGACAATTGTTTTTGTTCCGTTCTTTTTTGGAAAAAAGCAGAACATGAAACGTCATGCCCTCTTTATGGCGGAACTTGGATATGATTCGGTCATCTTTAATCTCTCCTACAAATGGCACAAGGTGATTCCCAAACTCAAAGAATCTTTAAGCCTAGGATGGGGTATCAAGCACATTTGGACTACAGAAATCACAAAAATTTTAGATACAATTCCCGGTGATAAAATTTTATTCGCATTTTCAAATCCGAGTACGGCAGCGCTCGAGGCAGCTGTTCTCAGAAACCTCAAAGATGTGAAGGCAATCATTTTTGATGGTGGACCTTTCTACGATCTTCTTAAGTGCAATTGGAATTTCTTTACACATCAAAAAAAGAAGACAGGCTTAAAGAAGGTTGCATGGAATGCCTACGCTCGAGGAATTTGGACAATTGAACATGAAAAGGAAATAGCGCGCGACTTAAGTGCGCTCCCAAAAAACTTCCCCGTTCTCTCGATTCGAGGCTGGCTAGATCCCCTAGTACCAACTTCTTGTATTGAAAAAGCTTTTCAAGGCCACGATCAAATTGATTTAGAAATTCTAAACCTGCCCGAAGGTGGCCAC
>JAEYZS010000209.1 GCA_023427925.1 Pseudomonadota bacterium
CCGTAAATATTGTTGATCCAATGTGTGGATCAGGTACATTTTTGATTGAAGCTTGTATGATGGCCCTCAATCAATATCCCGGTCTCAATAAATCAAAATTTCAATTTCAAAAACTAAAAGACTACAACGCAGAAGACTTTGAAGTGCTTTCTTCCGAATACTTGGACCAAGAAAAGCAAGAAACCGAATTGAAATTTTATGGATACGATATTGATAGCCATGCAGTAAAAGCAGCAAAAACAAACGTTCATAAAGCAGGCTTTTCAGATTTCATTGAAATCAAGCGATCCGGCGTTGATGTCCTTCAGGCACCAGAAGGGAAGGGTATCCTAATCGTAAACCCTCCATATGGAGAGCGGCTCAGCGATGATGAAAACCTCAAAGACGTCTATAGAGATCTCGGATTCTCACTCAAAAACAACTTCAAAGGTTGGGAATGTTGGGTCCTCTCGGGACACAAAGAGCTCGTGCAGCTTTTGGGATTAAAATCTACGCTTCGCATACCAGTTTTCAATGGACCAATTGAGTGTCGCTTTTTAAAATATGAGATAAGACCGTAACATAATGTTTGGAGACAAAATGAAAATTCCAGAGATCGTTAAAAAAGCACACAAGGCAGCTGTTGCAGTGAGGAAGAATACCTACAGCCCATACTCAAACTTTGGCGTAGGCAGCGCACTTGTCACTTCTAAAAATAAAATTTACTTTGGAACAAATATCGAAAACGCAAGCTTTGGCGGAACAATCTGTGCCGAAAGAGTTGCAATTGTTGAAGCAGTTAAAAACGGTGACAAGAAGTTTTCTCACATCGTTGTTGTTACAGACACTCCGAAGCTTACACCGCCGTGTGGATTCTGTAGACAAGTTATGGCGGAATTTTTTGATGACAAAACGCAAATCTGGCTTGGAAATCTTAAGGAAATCAAATCCGTCTACACGTTTAAAGAATTATTACCAGAAGCCTTCGGTCCAAAGAATCTAAAATAGTATTAATTTTTCTCGACTTGCTCAATTTTTTGAGTCTCTATTTGCTCATTATTGTGAGTTCGGTTGACGTTTCTCAAATGAAGATACAAAACCACCGCGCAAAATGCTATTAGTACAATATTATATATCAATCGATTTTTATTTTTTTGGAATGCCATTCGGGTCTCGTCTATTAATATTACTTATTCTCAATTCGTGGGAAGAGTGGATCGGCCTTAATGACTTCTGATCCCACTCTGAGTGCTTGCAGGGTTTTAGTTTGTTCAAAGTCAAGATCACCAGTGTAACCAATACGTCTTAA
The DNA here is from genome assembly GCA_023427925.1 of Pseudomonadota bacterium. Lineage (GTDB taxonomy): Bacteria > Bdellovibrionota > Bdellovibrionia > Bdellovibrionales > JAEYZS01 > JAEYZS01. The sequence continues at coordinate 1,289 of JAEYZS010000209.1, forward strand.
AAGCTCTGTAGCTTTTCCAGGAATCACCGGATGGAGAAGTGTGCCTGCAATTCTCAGAACTTCAAGAACTGTCACGAGTGACTCTCCAGCGGCATTGAGGTCTTCTTTAGCTTTTTTCCACGGAGCTTCGGTTTCTAAAAATTTATTTGCTTCAGTTAAGAGATCCATAATATGTCCGAGAGCGTTTTGCGGAGCTAGTCTGTGAATTTCTTTTCTCACTTTTTCTGGAGTCTCTACGGCCATAGTGAGGAGAGTCTTCGAAGCCTTGGTTGAAATTGTGATGTCTGGAATTTTTCCATCAAAATACTTGTTCACGAGCTGTCCAGTGCGAGAGAGCAGGTTTCCGAGATTATTTGCCAATTCCACATTCACTCTTTGAATAACAAGGTCCTTAGAGAATTGAGCGTCGTTACCAAGAATAATATCGCGAGTGAGGAAGTATCTTAAGCCATCAATTCCTACAATGCCTTTCATATCCAAGGGCTTTACAACTTCGCCTTCTGATTTACTCATCTTTGCATTGTTGCCCGTGAGCCACCAGCCATGGGCAAAAATTGTTTTTGGCAATGGAAGACCAAGTGCCATTAGCATCGTTGGCCAATAAATTGTATGAGTAATAAGGATGTCTTTTCCGATCAAATGAGTCGCAACTTCCCACCATTTCTTAAACTCTTCTTCGCGACCTTTTTGTTTTAATCCAATTGCAGAGCAGTAGTTGAGGAGCGCATCAAACCAAACGTAGGTTACATGTTCTCTATCAAACGGGATTTCAATACCCCAAGCCAAGCGAGCTTTAGGTCGGCTTATAGAAAGATCCTCAAGTGGCTTTGATAAGAAACCCAATGCTTCATTTCTCTTAGCTTCAGGCTGAATAAAGTCTGGATTGTTTTTGATATATTCAATCAAGCGATCTTGATATTTTGACATCTTAAAGAAATAATTTTTTTCTTTAATAAGCTGAACTTCTTTACCGGTCGGAGATTTGCCATCGACGAGATCTTTTTCTGTGTAGAAAACTTCTTCAGAAACACAATACCATCCTTCGTATTCTTTACTGTAGATTTCGCCTTTGTCGTAAAGTTCTTGGAGACAATCTTGAACAACCTTTTTGTGAAAGTCGTCCGTTGTTCGAATGAATTGATCGTAATTGATCTCGAGTTCTTGCCAGATGTTTTTAAAGTTAAGAACCATTTCGTCACAATGAGTTTTGGGATCTAATTTTCTGCCTTCAGCTGCTTTTTGAACTTTTTGTCCGTGTTCGTCAGTTCCCGTTAGGAAGTACGTTTCTTCACCGAAAAGTCTTCTGTATCGAGTAAGGACATCGGCCACAACTGTTGTATAGGCGTGTCCAATATGAGGCGTATCGTTAACGTAATAAATCGGTGTCGTAATATAAAACTTCATAACGAGTTATTCCTTATCGCCTGAGAGGTTAAGATGCTTCATCACCTTTTTAAGATCTTTTAATGCTGATGTTAGTTTTTTTAGAGAAACTTGAGTGCGCAAATTGTCTTTCAGCGGTTCGACAGGATGACCTCCGTAGACGCCTGGTTCGAGAACACTGCTGCTAACCCCCGAGCGTCCAGCAAATTGAACGTGGTCAGCAATTTCAATGTGTCCTGCTATTGCACAGTGACCGCCAACGACAACATGGTCTCCAATTTTTGCTGAGCCAGCAATCACAGTGCCGCCGGCATAGAGTCCATGCTTACCGAGTAAAGTATTGTGAGCCACATGAATTTGGTTATCCATTTTCGTGCCCTCACCAATTCGAGTGATTTCAAAAGTCGCTCTATCAATTGTGCTATTTGCTCCAATTGAAACGTGGTCTTCTATAACGACAATTCCTCGTTGGGGGATGCGATAGTGTTTGCCTTTTTCATCGTGAGCAAATCCATAACCTTCGCTTCCGATTGTGCAGTGGGGCTTAATCTCACAAAAATTTCCAATCAGTGTCCCATGTCCGATGTAGACATGGGGGAATATCACCGAGTTTGCTCCAATTTTTACGTTGTGCTCAATGACCACATGGGAGTGAAGCTTTGAATTGTCTTTTATTTCGGCATTCCGTCCAATGACACAGTACGCTCCAATTTCCACATTTTTACCAATTTTAGCGGTGGAATCGATTTGAGCAGTCGGATGAATCGCAGGGGTATTTTCAGGGTAAGGTGGATTAAAAAACTTCGTAATCACTTGTGCCATTGCTAGCGGAGGGTTTGGAGTCAGCAGCAAAGTTTGGCTTGTAATGAATGGGAGTGCTTTATCCTTGAATTGGGCTGGTATAACGAGAGCAGAAACCCCGCTTTGTAACGCTAGTGCGAAGTGTTTTTCGTTTGAAATAAAAACGATTGATCCTGCTTTGCCCTTTTCAGAAGGGGTAACATCTTCAATGAGGACATTCTCATTTCCCTTGGCAAGAGTGAGTAACTCGGGAAAAGCTTTTAATAATTCAGAACAAGCTATTGACATATGCCATCCTTGACCCTAATAAAAATTAAGTAATGTTAAAAAAGCTAACATAAATTAGGGGGCTATGGGTATGCAAAAAAAGAAGAAAGTAGTTAAAGCTAAGGCTAAGGCCGCTAAGACTACAAAATCTAAGAATGCTAAAGCGAAGCCAGTAGCAAAAAAAGCAGTTAAAACTCCGGTCACAGCAAAGAAAGCTTCTAAGCCTGCTCCATCTAAACAAAAAGCTGCTACGCCTAAAGTAAAAGTCACGGCAGAAAAAGTGAAACCTGTGGCAAAGCGTGAGTCTGTACTTCAAGCGTCAAAATTGGACTTAAAAAATCTGTCTCCCGAGGCCCAAGAACAATACAAAAGATGGTTAAAGTTGCAGCGCCAACTTGCTGAAGAAAAGACTCTAGATTACAAAATGACTGAAGATTTCGAGCTTAAAGCTCCCATTAGCCACAGAGTCCATGGCTGGGGCGTTGTAGTGCAAAAAAGAGATAATTATATCGACGTATTGTTTGAGGTGGGCTTGAAAACTCTAATCGTAAACTATAAGCCCTAACATTAAAAATTTGAGCGAGAAATTATTTGTGACGGAACAAGATTAGACCATGAGAAGGGTCATAAGGTGAAACACCGACAGTCACTTTGTCGCCGACAACAACTCTGATATTAAATCTTCTCATTTTTCCGCACAGTTTTGTTGCAATGGTCATCCCATTTTCAAGTTCGACCTTATAAAGACCGCCCGCACCTGCGTCTACGACCTTACCTTCAATCTGAGCTAAATCATCTCTTGCCATCTTTTCCTTTATTTAGATATACAGTTAGAATATATTTTTCGAGCTAATTATATTAACTCGTCCATGTCAGTAATGACATAAAACATGACAGAGGCTTGGTTTGTCAACTGGCTTCGTTCAAGAAGGGGTTTTAGGCTTCATATGGCTGTAACTTTAGAAAATTACTTCAAAAAACATCTTCCAAAAATCAGTATAAATTCAGTTTCTGCAGTGATCGAATTGCACAAGCAAGGCGGAACAGTACCTTTTATAGCTCGCTATAGAAAGGAAAAAACTGGTAATTTAGATGAAATTCAGATTCGTGATGTTTTAGAAACACATGAAGCTTTCAATGAGTTGATTACTCGACAGGCATTTATCGTCAAGGAACTAGAAGCGCAGGGAAATTTGACCGAAGACCTCAAGAAACGTTTAACAACGACAATGGATATCGACGAGCTTGAAGAGCTTTACCGCCCTTACAAAAAGAAGAAAAAAACAAAGGCCAAGATGGCGAGGGATGCTGGTATCGAGCCATTGGCTCAATGGATTTGGGACCTCGGCAAAGGCTTAATTTCAGAGGATATGTCCCTTGAGGTGAAAGCTAAAACTTTCCAAAATGTTGAGCACCAATTCACAACATATCAAGAAGTTCTCAAAGGTGCCGAAGCGATCTTGATTGAAAAACTAACGAACGACCAAGATCTACGCGCGTTTGTGCGAGACAACCTCATGGCCAAAGGAAAGGTTGTTTCCAAAAAAGGCAAAAAGTTTAAAGCAAACTCTAAGTATGAAATGTACGCAGAGTTTGAAGAAGGTATTCAAAAACTCCTTCAGCCAAAGGTGTCCTACAGATACATGGCCATGAGAAGGGGATGGAATGAAAGCGAACTCACTTTAACTATTGAAGGGGAGTACGATATTATTCTAAAAAGATTCGTAGACTTCTCAGTTTCAGCAAACAACCAAGCAAGACCGTTCCTTGAAGAGATGGCCAAAAACGCACTAGATCTTCACGTCATGCCCTCGATAGCAAACGAAATTCACAAGAAGCTTAAAGACACTGCAGACCTTCATGCTACTGAAGTCTTTGCTGAAAACGTAAGAAAGATTCTCCTTGCGAGTCCCTTTGGGCCAAGATGTGTTCTTGGAGTGGACCCAGGTTTAAGATCAGGCGCAAAAGTAGCCCTGATTGATCAAACTGGAAAATATTTATCTCACACGGTTATGGATATTTTAGGTTCTAATGCTGAAGCAAATGCTGAAAAGCTTTTCAAAGAATTATTAGCTCAAATTCAGGTTGAGGCTATCGCCGTCGGAAACGGAACTGCAGGTCGAGAAACTGAATTGTTCATTAGAAAAATACTAAAGAAAATCGAAAAAGAAGTTCCAGTCATCATGGTTAATGAGTCGGGGGCTTCTGTTTACTCCGCTTCAGAAACTGCAAGAGAAGAATTCCCGGATCTTGATCTTACAATTCGTGGTGCGATTTCTATTGCGAGAAGACTACAAGATCCTCTATCGGAACTGGTAAAAATTGATCCGAAGAGCATTGGCGTTGGTCAATATCAACATGACATTACTCCAACGAAGCTAGAAAAAAGTTTGGCGGGAGTTGTAGAAAGTTGCGTGAACAACGTGGGCGTAGACCTCAATACGGCCTCACCATATTTGCTACAATTTATTTCCGGTATTGGCCCTGCAACGGCTAAAAATATTGTGAACCATAGAGGAAAAAATGGTTTATTCAAAGATCGTTCAGAGCTATTAAAGGTTCCTCAGTTCTCGTCAAAAGCGTTCGAACAAGCAGCAGGATTCTTAAGAGTAAATAACGGAGCCAATATTCTCGACCAAACGGGCATACATCCAGAAAGATATTCGGCATTGAGAGAAATGGCTCAAGAGGTTGGTACTACAGTTTCTGGCCTCATCGGTCAGGGTGCTAAGAAGCTTCTCGATATCCGCACAAAATGGGCAGAGCTCGTAGGTGAATTTACGTTTGACGATATGATCAAGGAACTTGAAAAGCCAGGCCGTGATCCGAGAAATATATTTAAAGTGTTTTCTTATAGAGATGACATTTTCGAAGTTAAAGATCTTAAGGAAGAAATGATCTGTCCGGGGCTTGTTACTAACGTTACAAATTTTGGAGCATTCGTAGATATCGGCGTACATCAGGATGGATTGGTTCATATTTCTGAACTCACTCATGAATTTGTGGATGATCCAAGAAAAGTTGTCAGCCCTGGTGATCAAGTTGAAGTGAAGGTTTTAAAAGTTGATCTTGAAAAAAATCAAATCTTCCTCACTATGAAATTAACTGAAGCTCCAAGGAGAGCCCCACAATCTCGCCCACAAAGAGATGGTACACCAAAAGGTGATAGAAGACCTCACGGTGATCGTCCTCAGAGACAGGCGGGAGATCGTCGTGGGCCACCTCAAAAACGAGGAGGAGGGAAGTCAGGTGGTAAACCTCACTTTAACTCTCCGAAGCCACCGCCAAAGCCAGCTTTCAATAATCCGTTTGCAGCTTTGACAGATCTTAAAATAAAAAAGTAATTAAAGAACTTCTTGTTTGATTGATGAGGAGGGATGATTGCAGGTCATCCCGTATACGCCTATGCCGTCAATCATTAAAAGATTTGTGTCCTATGAAAAAAGGATTATCCTAGAGGGTATGAATCAGAAGCAAATTGGATATATTCAAATAATTCTTTCGGGAGCTTTTTTTGGTTTCCTAGGTCTATTTGGTAAAGTGGCTTATCGCCATGGAATTTTTCCTGGAGAGCTCCTCGGACTTCGATTCTTGATCTCATCCATATTGTTGGGATTTCTAATTTATATATTTAAAAGAGATGCACTAAAGATGTCTCTCAAAAACTCTTTGATTTCTATTTTGCTAGGTGTTTTCGGATATGCGGTTTTTTCGAGTTGCTACTTCTTGGCCTTAGAAGGCATATCGGCCTCTCTTACGGTGCTTTTGCTCTATACCTATCCAATTGTGGTCGCACTGGGAGCTCGAGTTTTTTTTAAAGAACAAATTGGTAAGAAAGGGATCGTAGCACTGATGCTCACATCGATTGGGCTTATAGGTTTGGTATGGGGAGAGTGGAGTATCAGCAGGCAAATATTTTTAGTTTATGGGTTACTGTCGTCGCTTTTTTACGCCATTTATATTTTGATTTCTAGAAAAGTATTAGAGCGGGTAAGCTTTTTAGGTTCTTCTTTTTACG
>JAEYZS010000302.1 GCA_023427925.1 Pseudomonadota bacterium
GCTCAAACCAACAAAGAGCCGTAGCTAATGCAATCAAAAGAGCTAGAAATATCGCGTTGTTACCGGTTGGTTCTGATGCTTATGATAAAATGCATCACCCAGAAATCATCAGCCCAAAGCCTTTTAAATTCGACTAATTGTAAGAAATTATTAGGGAAGTCAAAAAAGCTCCAAATCACTATTTGGGGCTTTTTTTATGCCCAAAATGCTTTCCCAGACTCAACTTTTGATTATGGGGATGCTTCGACGCTCTTAGTTCCACCGATGCTTTCAAGGGAAATGTCGTCCATATTATCTAGCATATCTGCCATGGCATTATCGCTTGAAGCCATAGAGTTGGACTCTTTTACAAGGTCCACCAAGGATTCGAATGCCAAAATAGCCTTATCTAGGTCCTCTTTTGTATGAGTTGCCATAACTGAGCATCGAATCACGGCCTGACCTTTAGGAACGGCAGGGTAGACCACCGGAGTTGTAAAAATACCTTTTTCCAATAATTGCTGACAAATGTAGAGAGCTCCCTCATCTGCTCCAATAAATACTGGGACAACACAGGTTTCAGTCCCCATCGTGTCTAATCCGATCTTATCGAAGGCGTTCTTTAGATATTGTGCGTTTTCGCGGACTCTTTGGACAAGTTGTGGTTCAGTTTTTAAAATTTTCAAAGCTTCAAGTGCAGAAGCAGCGCTGGCTGGAGCAAGTGCTGCAGAAAACATAAACGTTCTTGATTTGTGTCTAAGCCACTCGATGAGTTCTTCAGATCCGCAAACATACCCACCCTGGGATGCAAAAGATTTTGAAAAAGTCCCCATTAAAATATCTGGCTTTAATCCAAAGTGCGAGGCCGTTCCTCTTCCGCCTTCGCCAATTGTTCCCGCACCATGAGCATCGTCCACATAGGTCTTTGCATTGTATTTTTGAGCAAGGGAATGAATTTTGTCGTAGGATGAGAGGTGTCCAGTCATAGAGAAAACACCATCGGTAATAATTAATTTTCCACATTCCAATGGAACGCTTTTAAGAAGGTCTTCTAAGTGATTCATGTCTCCGTGTTTATAAACATGAATTTTTGCTTTAGTGAGTTTACAGCCTTCAATTATACAAGCATGATTTTCTTCATCCGAAAAAATGTGATCGTTTTCGTTTACTAAGGCCGTGATTGCACCTTGGTTTGCCATAAATCCTGTTGCATAGACGATTGCTGCTTCATAGCCGTAGAATTCTGCTAACTCTTTTTCGAGTTCTTCGTGGAGTTTTAGATTTCCGTTTAGAAATCTTGAGCCCGTACAGCCAGAACCCCATTTACGAACGGCAGAGACAGCGGCTTCTATGACTCGTGCATCGTGGGTGAGTCCAAGGTAATTGTTTGAACCCATCATTACCAGTTCTTGGTCATTAAAAACGACGTTGTTTCCTTTGGATCCTTGTAAGGCTCTAAAAAATGGATACATGCCTGACATTTTAATGATCTTTACGATCTGTAACCCCTTCAATTTATGAAACAAGTCCATAGTGACTCCTTGAGAATTTGCCCCGAATACTTTGCAAAGATTCTATAAAGGCTTTTTTGATAACTCAATATCAACGTGTTTGGTCGTGGTAATTTGCGTTATTCTTATCAATTGCGAAAGTAATTTGAAACCCTTTGCGCTTATTTTAGAGCAGGACGGTCATAAATTCTGTAAACTTTGCTCTGTTTTCCGTTCATGGCTTTAGATAGCTCATTCATTGGACCATTGTTTGCCAACACCCATGAAATTTCAGCGTAATCATAGCCGTAAGATGGGCCGATCTTATACATTTCATCGACTAGTAAACTCCCAATGCCCTGTCCGTGGTGGTCCTTGAGGACTCCTAGAGCGTAGCCGCGAAGTTTGCCCTCAGTAAACTTTTGTCGATTGAGGTATCTCCAGAATAGTGACAGGTTAACTTTGCCCTTGGCAGTCTTAATCAAGGAATTGAAATTTGGAATCATTATTAAGCACCCAATGTCCTTACCGTCGATATGCACGAGCGCGATCACTCGAAGGTCCAAGAAATATTTAAACATCAATACCATTTCATCGACTTGTTCTTTAATAAATTCCTCAAAACCCCAATTGTCAGAAAGCGCATCATTAAAAATCTTCGCGATGATGGTGGCTTCCTCGCGCAATTTCTTTTTGTCTGGGAATCTAATCTTGTAACCTTGTTGTCGCGCTTTATTTGCATTTTCTACTATGAGCTGATCGACAGGACGACTTGCAGAAAGTTCGTAAGTGTAGAGATCCATGGCTTTTACAAAGCCGCTTCTTTCGAGGTAGTCAGCGTAATAAGGAGGATTATAGGACATCAAAAAATAAGGTTCTTGGTCGTAACCATCAACAAGAATACCGATGTATGGATCTTCCATTCTAAAATTGAATGGTCCGCGCATGGTGAGTTCAGGGTATAGTTCGTGAGCTTTTTTGAAAAGACTTTGAACCGCATCAATGTAACCCTCTTTGCATTCGAAGAACCCGAAATGCAAAAGACTTTTGTCGTTATGAATATGAACCTTGAATCCACATCGAGCTACATACTCACCATCTTGCTTTGCTAGGAGTAAATGCTTTTTAGGAGACTTTAAATTCCCTATCATCAATTTTAGATGAAGTTGGAGTGGGGTGACGTAGTTTGGATATTTATCTTGATAGATTGACTGAGGTAGATTCAAGAAGGTTCTCAGGTGTTGCCTAGACCTTACT
>JAEYZS010000310.1 GCA_023427925.1 Pseudomonadota bacterium
ATTAGTGAAGAGCATGACACTATCAGTGTCATGGGACAGAAACTCGATATACCCACCAATATTTTTGTTCCAAAACAAAAAGAAAGTTATGGCATTATACCTCTCACCGTTGAAAAGGCCTTTTATAGACTTTTCTATGATTTTGTCGGAACTTACTCTATTCAAGCAAGTCTTGGAAGATTTGACTTCAAGAAAGTCTCTAAAAAAATTCAAGATGGCTTAAGCTACTTTGAAGTTGTAAATGATTTTCAATTTACATCAATTGGGACCAAAGCTCTTTTGGTTGATAATCAGAATGTAAAATTCGACATCGCTGCCAACATCAAGAAACTTACTCCGAAAATTGATTTTGGTTTAAAAGCTCCCTCAACTGGAATGTTATTTGCTGTATCCATGTATGAACACAATGGGAATCTTATCGCTAACGATATTAAATTAAGAGAAGGAAACCTTCCGCAAAAGCTGGCACTTCCAGAAGACATTTCCGAAGGGACGGTCCTTCTGGTTCATGCTGACAAAGTCCAAGTAACAAAGGAAATTGCCGCTCTTTCTCCAAGCATGTCGACGGCTCTTGTCCCGTCACTTCAGATCGATAAAGGCGTATTACTTGATCGAATCGATCCACCGACGATGACAGCCGAAGGAATCAAGTTGAATAAACCTAACCTCAAAGCCAATCTCAAAGGCTACGCGACTTATGCTGCTCTATCAGACACGTCGAGAGAAGATTTTAAGAGATTTTCTTTAGAAAGAGCTGATGTGAGTTGGGAAATTTATTCTCCAGGTTGGATTGACCACATCGACTTGCCAGAAGTTTTAAGTGTTCGATCAAATCAGCGCTGGGAAATTGTGTTTTATGGTGTAGACTCTAATAAATTCTTTAATGGACCAAGAACTCTTAACCAAGCGACACATGCGGTTCACAATGCAATTAATTTCTAAGTTCGGCATAATAGCTACACTCTTAATTCTTTCAGGCTGCGCCACTAGATACGAAGAGCCTGAAAGAATTGAAATACCTAATCCCGGTCCAAAAGTTCAAGCCTACAGCAGCCCCTATCTTGATGTATGGAGAGCTGCTCTTATAACAGTGGGAAAATATTCTTTAAAATCATATGACGAAGACTCTGGAACAATTGAAACAGACTTCATCAAAGGGGAAGAAGCTTGGAATCCACCTCACAAAAAAAAGTATATTCGAGGCGGGTACCGCTACAAAATTAATGTGAGAGTGATAAAGGGGCCGGGTAAAAATTCAGCCAAAGTAATTATTCTCAAACAACCCGAAATTCAAAAAGACTTTTTCTCCGGAAGCGAAAAGATCACAACCGACGGCCTTGAAGAAGCTGCTATTCTGTATCGAATTGAAAGAGAGCTTGCTCTGGGAAAGGCGCTTTCTAAAATCAAACGAAATTAGAGTTTCGTGAGAGCCTGACGAGCAAGGCGTTGCACTTGGGGATCTTTATCCTCAAGGAGGGCTTTAAACTGGGTTTTATCGCCCAATTTAAACTCCATCAGAGTCGCAACAATCTTTGGTCTTATCCAGAGGCTTTGCTCCCCTCTGAAATTTTTAGGATCTTTTAGGGTTTTCCAGAGTAATTGCTCGCTGCCTTTATCGTTAAGAATTTTGATCGCACTGAGAGCTTGTGCTCGAACCAACATTGACGGATCTTTCTCAAGCATATTACGCGCGACAGTTTTAGCCTCAAGAGGTTTGAGCGCAACCAAAGTTTTTAAGCCTGCCTCTCGTAAAAACCAATCTTTACTTTGGATGGCTTTTTTTGCCATTGGCAGAGATTCCTTTTTATTCTTGGTCACAACTTTATGATATGCATCCCACCTTACTTCCAACGGATAGTCATTGCTAAAAACAATGTTTTTAAGTTTTTGCTGCGAAGAAGGGATACTTGCAAGCGCGACCTGTGAAACAAACAAACTCACGAATGCAATTTTACCAAGATTACTCATATTTACTCTCTTATGATTTGTTAACAAAATTTTCAAACTCCTCAATCAACTTTTGATTGCTATCCTTCCCGTCATCTTTTTCGACGGGAGGCGGCTCTGATTCAGCAAGAGCTTCCGCTTCTGCTACCAATTTAGATGGGTCAATATCCTGAGGCTTTACTGCTTCAGCTTCTTGAGGTGCTGGTTTTGTTTCAGAAGGCGCTTCTTCTTTTGGCGCTTCTGCTGAATCCAATATCGGCGCAGGAGAAGGAGCCGATGCTTCCTCGGCAAGTTCCTTTTCTACAACATTTTCAAACTCTTTTAAAAGATTAGCATCGTCATTAACTGCAATAGGTGCAGTTTCTACTTCTGGAGCGTCCCCACCTTTTTCAAGAGCTTCTTTCTGTTTTACAGCCTGTTCAAACTCATCAAGAACACTCTTCTTTGACTCTTGTGTTTCCTGTGGCTCCTCTGCTTTTTTAGGTTCGGCTGGAGTTTCAGTGTTGGTGGCTTCTTTCTTCGTGGAGACATCGGGCATTACCTCTGGAGGTATTTCTTCCGCTTTTTCCTGCTCGACTACAGCTTCTAAATCTTGTGAATTCGCACTACGAAGTTGATCCAATTCATTCTTAAGTTTAGCGTTTTCATTTTTATAGAATGATAGATTTGCAATATCGTCTTCAATGATCTCATATTCAGCAAGCTTTTCTGAAAGTTCTTTGACTTTGCTTTCGAGTTCAGGATTTACCGGAGGTGGCGCTGCCGTAAGCTTTTCTTGAAGTGTGGCAACTTCGCTCTTCAGGTCTGCAATTAACTTTTCTTTCTCTTCTAAAGCTTTTGCTAGCTCGCCACTTTCAACACTCGGAGGAGCAGGAGTATCTTGTGGTTTTTCAGTATCGTCAGCCGCTGCCGTTAAAGCCTGATCGATCTGCTCTTGACCAAGCTCCTTATCATCGGCTGCCATAAGGTCATCGAAGTTATCTAAATCATCAAGCGGGCTTTCTTCTTTCGGAAGCTCCACAGATTCATTTGGTTTCTTTTCAGCGGCCGCAGCTTCCTCTCTCAGTTCTTGTCTACGACTTGCGATTGAAGAGGGTTGAGCAATGGTACCGTTTGACTTTTCTTCTTTGAAAGATCTAAAGATCACAAAGACCACGAGTAAAAAAATGACGGCAAATATAACCTGAATGATTGTGACATTGTTATTGAGTAGGAAGTCTATAGATGATTGAACCATTTATAAATTTTCAGCCCACGCGTAAAAAAGGTCAATGAACTCATAGATTTATCCCCAAATTACCTCAATTTCTCTAGCCCTTGGTATTGACCCTATTTTGGACACCGCATAAACCCCTTAAAAGACTCTTGATTGAGTCTATTAGAAGGGTAATATCCAACAGCAATTTTTTACGCTCTTAGTATAGAGAGTCAGGGTGAAATATGTTGAATGAACTCAATAAAGAAATCATTGAAGCCGGCAAGACAATCTTCCAAGCTATGGAAGACGAAAATCAAAGTATATTTAACAAGGATTGGTGGTACGGGAGAATCATGGATTGGTCCATGCAGAACCAAGACTTTAAAGTTAAAATGTTCCGCTTCGTCGATGTACTTCCTTACCTGAACTCTAGCTCCGAAGTAACGAAGCATCTTAAAGAATATTTTTCTGATGAAAATGGTGACCTTCCTAAAATTTTTGGATTTGGATTAGGCTTGGGTTCCTTGGCACCAGGCCTTCTCTCAGGAGCGATTAAGAAAAACGTTACTGAAATGGCAAAAATGTTCATCACTGGTGAAAATGCCGAAGAAGCCCTCTCCGTCTTAAAAAAAGCTCGTAAAAACAAACTAGGCTTTACCGCAGATATACTTGGCGAAGCAACGCTCTCTGAAAAAGAAGCCCTTGAGTATCAAAAACGATATCTCGATTTGATCGAATGGCTAGCTAAAGAGATCAATACTTGGGAACTTGATCCTCAACTCGATCAAGACCAGTGGGGTGAGATTCCTAAGGTAAATGTGTCCGTAAAACTAAGTTCACTTTATTCACAAATTAAAACTCAAGCTTGGGAAGATTCTATCCAAGCTCTTTGCGAGAGACTTGATCCTATTTTCAAATCGGCAATGAAAAGCAAAGTCTTTATCAATCTCGATATGGAAAACTATGATTTAAAGGACCTCACTTTAGAAGTATTTAAGCGGATGCTACTAAAGCCTGAATACAAAAACTACCCTCACTGGGGGATCGTGATTCAAGCTTACCTCCGCGATTCTCACGAAGATGTAAAAATGCTATGTGACTTTGCAAAAAAGCGTGGCGCGCCTTTTACAGTCAGACTTGTTAAGGGTGCTTACTGGGATTTCGAAACAATTGTTTCAGATCAAAGGCACTGGCCGATTCCAGTGTATACTAACAAAAAAGAATCCGATGCGAACTACGAACTTTGCACCGAAACTCTCTTAAAAAATCACAGTTACATTAAGAGTGCATTTGGATCTCACAACGTAAGATCCGTTGCAGCTGCAATCGTTATGGCTAAAAAATTGAATCTTCCAAAAAATGCATTTGAAATCCAAATGCTTTACGGAATGGCTGAGCCAATTAAGAAATCATTAGTCAAAATGGGTTATAGAGTTCGTGAATATGCTCCCGTCGGAGAACTCATCCCAGGAATGGCATACCTTGTAAGAAGACTCTTAGAGAACACTTCAAATGAGTCATTCTTAAAATCAAAATTTGCTGACAATGCATCAACAGAATCGCTCTTGTCTTCTCCGCACGAAAATCTCGAGCACACTCCAAGTACGAAGTCTAAAGACGGTTTCTACAACGAGCCGCTCTTGGATTTCACTTTAAAAGAAAACCGCGAAAAAATGATTTCTCATTTACAAAAAATTAAAACGGACAAAGTGAAAACTTACCCCGTCATCATTAATGGAAAAGAAATTAAATCTCCAAAAACCATTAATAGCATTAATCCCGCTTTGCCGACGCAAGTTTTAGCTCACATTAGTGCTGCCAACTAAGAGCACGCAGAACAAGCTGTTCAAACAGCTCATAGTGCCTACATGAGCTGGTCAAAAACACCCGCGAGCGAAAGAGCTGACCTCGTAGATAAGTTAGCCGACATCATATTAAAGCGCAGATTTGAACTCAACTCCATTGAAGTTCTAGAAAGTGGCAAGCCTTGGGTTGAAGCTGATGGCGACATCACAGAAGCAATTGATTTCTGTAGATACTACGCTCGTCACATGAGAGAGCTCTCGAAACCAATAAGGGCAGGACAAGTTGCTGGTGAACTCAGCTTGTATCACTATCAACCTCGTGGAGTTTGCCTTGTGATCGCTCCATGGAACTTCCCACTTGCGATCATAACAGGGATGGTAACTGCAGGTCTCGTTACAGGTAATACAGTGGTTATGAAACCTGCCGAGCAAAGCTCTCTCATTGCAGCAAAACTCATGGATATGATCCAAGAAGCAGGCTTCCCTAAGGATGTGGTAAGCTTCCTCCCAGGGTATGGAGAAGAAATTGGTCCGTTCTTAGTGGAGCATCCGAAAGTCGAAATTATTGCCTTTACCGGATCTAAAGCTGTGGGCCTTGATATTCTTAGGAAGTCCGCTGAAGTAAGACCTGGTCAAAAGAGTGTAAAAAAATGCATCATTGAAATGGGTGGAAAAAACGCCATGATAATTGATTCCGATGCAGATCTTGATGAAGCTGTTGCTGCTGCCGTTTACTCTGCCTTTGGATTTCAAGGTCAAAAGTGTTCTGCTCTTAGCCGTGCAGTAGTTCTTGAAGAAATTTATGACAGATTCTTAGAGAGAATTATCGAGGCTTCTGGAAGCATCAAAGTACTTCCACCAGAAAATCCACAAAGTTTTGTCGGCCCTGTCGTTGATAAAGATGCTTATGATAGAATCATGCGAACTATTGAAGATGCTAAAAAATCTTCTCGTTTAGTTTTTCAAGCAAGAGTTCCAGCAGAAGGATATTTTGTTCCACCGACAATTTTTGCAGACGTTGATCCCAACAGTTCACTAGCTCAAAATGAAATCTTTGGACCTGTGCTTGCAGTCATTAAAGCCAAAGATATTGACGAGGCTTTAAGAATTGCGAATAACACTGAGTACGGATTAACAGGTGGTCTTTTCTCTCGAAGTCCTGCGAATATCGAAAAAGTCAAAACAGAGTTTGAAGTAGGAAATCTCTATATCAATAGGACAATTACTGGCGCCATGGTAGAGCGACATCCATTTGGCGGATTTAAAATGTCAGGTGTTGGTAGTAAAACTGGCGGAATCGATTATCTAAAACAGTTTATGGAACCCAGAGTGATTACTGAGAATACGATGCGAAGAGGCTTCGCTCCGACTGAATAAGACGCAGTAAAACTCCTAGTAAAGCTCCAAACCCGAAACCACCGAGGTGAGCCGCGTGAGCCACACCTCCAAACTCATCCATTGTTCCCAAGTACCCGGCCAAATCAGAACACAGCCAAACTACAAAAACAACCCAAGCCGGGAATTTTTTAAAGCCGTGATATCCAATTTTTGGCAAAATCCAATAGAAGCAATTGATTTTTTTATTCCAGAATAAAACAAGCACTAGTCCCATAAGCCCGCTGATCGAACCACTTGCGCCAATGAGAGGCGCTTCAGACGCGCCAGAAAGTAAAACAAAAACTTGAGCAGCTATAATCCCAGAAGCCAAGTAGAAACCAATGAAGTAGAGCGAGCCCCATAGTCTTTCTAGAAAGCTTCCAAAAATTAAAAGAAACCAAAGGTTAGAAGCCAAGTGTAAGATTCCACCGTGAGCAAACTGATATGAAATCATGTGAAATATCGACGAGTTTCCCTTTGTCAGTCCCATAATAAAGGATGGATCTTCACGCTGATCTTTGATCATCTTCTCGTACACTTCTTTCCAATGACCGTACTGAATTTCGTCTCCGTTAAATTCCTGAGTAAGGGCGTATTTTTTAAAGAATGAACTTCTGAACGCCAGCTGCCCAAGAGTCTTTTGACTTTCCAAACTTCCCAGACGCGCCTTATAAGAAATCGAATTTAAAAGATCAGAAGATTCCTGAGGATGAGTATCAATGATCTGAGCAAACAATTGGCCCTGGGCCTGGATATAAAAATCATCATTATAAATTTTTGTCAGCGAGTCTTCGAACTTTTTTTGCTGTGGAGAATAGCTAAAATAAAAAACAATATTTGTAAAAAACAAGCACCATGTGATTAAAGCTCTAAAAGAAGGTATGCCATGGAAAAATGGAAGTATCATTTTTTATCCTTTAGCAATTCTTTTTTTATTCTTTCATAGCTTTCGATAGATGCTAAAGACCTTGAACGCTGGTCTTCTTTTTGAATTAGGTTTTTAGCCACAGAATATTTTTTAAGATTGTAGAAGACTACTGTCATCAACTCTCTCATTTCAGTGTCAATAAATCTAGATCCCAAAAGTTTATGAGCGATAGGCTCTGCTTGGCTCCACTTTTTTTGCTCTGAAAGCTTCTTTAAGAATTTAGTACCGAGGCGCTGGTGATAAAAACCTACAGCATCACTCTTTAACCACCAGTCGAGTTGTTCTTGAAATGCCTCTCCGTCAACGGTATCAATAAGGTTTGATCTTGCCTCATAGTTCAAAAACGAAGATACCGAACTTACTCTAAGAATATTATTATAAATCTGTTCTGCGACTTTGTTTTTCCCAAGATTTTGCGCATTGACAGCCGCTAGGAACATTTGAATTTTAGGATCATCAATATATTTCCGAACTTCGACAATGATATCATCGATAGACGTCATTCCACATTTATTGGTTTTAATATAAGTTAAAAGCGAGTCCTCTTGTGTGTATTCGCTAAACTGATTCTTCATCTGATTGACTAGTATCTTACAACCATTATCGACTGCGCAGCCATTCTCTATTTCTAAATTACAAATTTCAGATGCAAAGGAAATCTTTCTTCTTTCAGGAAGAGCTGCATAAATGTTTTGGAATAGCTCTTTGGATTCACTGACTTTGTCTTGTTTCCACAGAGTTAAAGCTTTGTACTTTCCAATGAATTCGTTAAGAGCAGGATTGGGCCACATTTCATCAATCATTGAAATCAATTTTTCGTAGTCTTGAACTTTGTCGTAATGTTTAACGATCCAAATCTTAAGAAATGAACTCTCAACGCGGCGTTTGGTGAGAACTTCGCTTACTCCCTTCCAATTTTTTTTGGACCACATTTCTACAATTTGAGTAAGCAAGCAAGCTTCACCCTTCGCGTTTACCTGACAAACTTTCTTTAAATACTTATCAGAAATTTTAGTTTGGTTTTCAAATACAAACGCTTTTCCTAAATAGGCCTTATCAAGTTCCTCTCCATAGCTTACAGCACGCTGAGATTCTTTTTCGAGACAATCTTCGCCCACAAAGTTGGCACTATATAATGCAAGAGCCACATCAAGCCGCGAGACTTTCTCGTCATTTTGCCACTTACCGTGGGCTTCAGATACTTCGTCACAGAGATACTCGGGGTGAGTCACAAACTCGCTGATATTTATGACGTCTTGTTTTAAAAACAGAAACTGAGCAAGAACGATAACCGAGAAATTTGCAAGTGCCACTGCATACACTACTCTTGTCCAAAACCTTTCAACGAGTGATGGTGACGGTCCCGCTCTTAAGGTACCCTTCACATAGGTATCTGCTAATCTATCGTGCATAGGCCTTCTCAGCTGATTAGAAAACACCTCTAATAAAGGTAAAAAGAAAAAAACAGTTGAAACAAGAAGCGCGCAAGCGCGTATCAATGAATGATACAAAGTCAGAGATTGACCGTGAACTATAGACACCACTTCGATATTGAATACCTTTTTTCCAATCGTTTTCTTAAAGAAAGAAATACTCAAGGTATGATAAGCAACAAAAAGAACGCATATACTCAAAACAATTATACCAACATAGATATTTACTGCGCCTGTATGTTCGTTGAGTATTGCAGATTGTATTTTCTTTTTGATTGGAGAGAGAATGATGTTTGCAGCAAAACCCACGATTAGAAAGTCTAAAACAAAGGCAGCAATGCGGTCCCAAATATAGGCTAACGGTAATTCATCAATATTTTTCTTGCTAAGTGCCTCGTACCGCCGAGTTAAATATGAGCTTTTCATCTCTATTTTTTCGGTAAAAATGAGATGAAAACTAAGCGATTCTTGTCACTTCTTGCTGACAAGAATGAGCTCTGGACTATTGTCTTGAGGCCACAAATTTTAATGAGCGGAATCTCCCCGCTCTGTCGGAGATGTAAGTAGCGTGACCTAGATTATTATTTTGGGCATCATAGAGCTCAAAAACCTGCTCGAAGTTTTCACCTTCAGATTTTGAGTCGAGTGTTTTAACGAGAGACACTTCTGGAATAAGAGCCTCTCTGTTTTCAATTAAGAAGGCTCCGACATCTTTTATGTATTTAGGACGGTCAGAATTAGGAGTTTCCTGAAATTTGATTTCAGATAGTTTGTCATCCACAAAACTGAAGGCGTATTTTCCTTCGAGGAGACCAAAACGAACTTCATCTAGTTTAGAGGGACGCTCACCATAACTTGCTATAGAGCGATTTGATTTTTGAGAAAGTTTTTGAGCAAGATCTTTTTGCCACTGAAATTCAAATTCAGCCTTTTCATTAAGAGACGCGATAGTTCTAGAGCTTTTTGATGTGTCAAAATGAGACACAATCTTTTGATTAAAGAATGTAGCAAGCGCTATTATTGAAAGGATAGACGCAGTCAGTGCGGCCTTCTTTTCGTTCAGATCGAGCTTCATCTGTACTCTCCTAGTACCTGGCGTTCGTAAGTTGATTACTTTGTTTACAACTTTTTCAGTTTTTTGACCAGACTCTTCTGTAGACCTTTTATTTTTGTCCATAGGCTCCCCACATCTTATTTAAATATTAATACTGCTAACTTCATGGCGGTCTATATGAAATAGCTTTGAGATGAGCTGCCAAAGGTGTGACAACTGTAAAGAAAGTGTGCGGTTAAATCACACTCTAAACAATTGAAATAACTAGACTTTACTCTAGGTAGTATTTTGTTCTGACTTTCACTTCTATACGACCATGTGAACAATCCTGCCCGTCTTGTCTCCAGTTGCCCTGGCTATCTTGTCCCGCATTGTCGTTTTCACCAGTAGTTATGACTTTCAGTTCAAATTGAGGATATGAAGATTCAGTCATAATTCTGATCTTTTGAATTGTTCCTTTTGGAATATTCAAAGACATCCTTCCACCGTTTTCACCACCACCTGATGTAGTTTGTGGCATTTGGCAATCACTCATTGAAGAGCTATTGCAGTAGATATCTGTCACTTGGAAACTATAGTAGGTATTTTTAAGCTTGTTCCATTCATAAATAAATCCTGATCCGTCAGAATTGAACACGCCAGAGATATTTATACAATTTCCACTCGGAGCACCATTCACTCCACAGTGGCGATTATTCCCCTGACCGTCAACTATGGCTCGGGCAGTACTCATAAGTACACGATCATTTAATGTTATCAACATATGATCATCATATTTGAAACCTGGGTTATCTTTGAAATCAAATTCCATATCGCAAACTTTAGCATTGGAGGGAAGATCAATTCTATTTGCCTCTTCAATTCTCGCTCTAAAATTATCGTTAATGGCAGCGTCGTAGACCGAGTTTCCACCTTCTCCCCACTTACATCTTCCACCTGTGTTTCCTGAAAGAGGACGATATCCGGTGGCATCTCTCGTGCTTTCAAACACTATAGTTTGTTCTGCAAAGTTAAGTGTTCCTGCGCAACCGCGATCAATATCCTCTTCTGGATCTTGGGGATTATTTGGATCTATCGGGCCACCGACTCCAATATTACTAGAAGGTGCAGAGAAATTCACAGGACTTGAGCAGTTCTGATAGGAGACAACTATCATTGCTGCGAGAATTATTAAAATTACGGACATCCTTTTCATTTCTCACTCCCCAAAAAAAGTCAAAAAATTGCGGGAGCCCGATTTCGAGCCCCTGCAGTCACTAAGATTATTAT
>JAEYZS010000028.1 GCA_023427925.1 Pseudomonadota bacterium
AAATTATACCTACTAAGCGCTCTGTTTTTATCTAGTCTATTTTTTAGCGAAAGCCTGTCCGCAAGTCCACAACCTGAAGACGTTGTGCGATATCCAACGATTAACACCAAAATTAAGCTACGGTTGCGCACCAATTACTCTGAGAATTGCAACTGCTGGATCCAGCTGCAAACCCAAGAGGATCTGTCTTGGAAAATCACCATGATTAGTCCCGGCAACTCACTTAAATTTCAATCCGAAGTAATCGACCCGCAATTTGTTCGATTAGTTGATCCCAATAGTCGTAGGCAAGCTAATTTATTTCGACTGGGATCATCTATTTGGATCCTGGCAAGATATAAACGTGATACTTATCTCGACAGTCCCATCTCGCTCACTCTGTATTATGGACCTGACGAGCTATCTCTAGTCCCACTTTCGCAGGCTAACCAATTCGAGATCTAATCTTATTTGCTACAAAAGGCTCATAGAATTTTCCATGAGCCTTGGCTTGGATCGAAGTGCTTGTAGTTACTAGCTGCATTTAAAACTATTAATCTTTTTTAAAGCTATTGGCTCTGCAGCGAATAGCATGCCATAACACTACTCAAGCACACTGGAAATAACTAAAAAAACGCTAGAAATCTAGCCTGAGCCTGCCAATCTAATAGCAGGCCCAGGTAGTCAGTAGAATATCCCTTAGAGTCCAATAGTCATATCTAATTAGTCACAGCTACATTATTACTCGATGAAATCTCAGGAAATACAACTTGTGGTGGAGTTTCAATCTCCAACGCCTTTGCGGCTTCTTCCTTTTTCATTAAAGATTTCTCAGCCCATACAGAACCATGACTGCAACGCGCGATTGTTGCAATCTGACGAAATGTCATTCCAGCTTTTAAAAGCTTTCTGATTAGGTCTGAATCTCTTTGTTTTTTCCTTCCAATAAGCTTGCCCTTAGCTCTTGCATTGGCTAATCCAGCCTTTACTCTTTCGGCGATTAGATCTCGTTCGAGCTGGCTGATCGCAGCCAAAATGCTGAATACCGCAAGTCCTACAGGAGTGCTGGTATCAATTTTTTCTGTGATCGATACGAATGCCACATTCTTTGCTTTGAAAATTTGAAGTGCATTGAGTAAATGAGTTGTACTTCTCGCAAACCTTGAAAATGAGTAAACTACCACTGATGAAATCTCACCATTGCTAACTGCTGTCATCATACGGTCTAATGCAGGACGGTTTGCCTTCGTACCACTGATGCCCTCATCTGCGAACAGCTCGTAATTTTGAATATCATTTTTAGAACAATAATCTTTTAAAATACGAACTTGTGATTCTAGGCCAGTGGATTGCTGATCTGTGGAAACCCTTGCATAAAGCGCTACCTTACTCATTTGTCCCCCTTACGGTTTGATTTTTTGGATTTTACATTTTGACGCACGAACGCTTCTGACGAGCCAATGACCTCGGCAACCTTTGAGTAGGTGCCGAAAATCTTATAAAGACTCTTTAATTCTGTGGATGACAGGGACTTGGGTTCTGGATAAGCTGTGAGCTCGAATATAACAACGGTACGCGGTTCGTCTACTTCATCGACTTGCGCACCACTTGTTACACTACACGAACCCACACGCTCCATCGGAGCATAAACCCCAAGTTTTATTTTTGTTGGATGAAGTTCCGCAAACTTTATTAAGTTTGAATAAATTGGACGTCGATTCTCAACAGGAACTTTTTCAAGATTTGAAATCGTTCTACGAACTCTGAACATCAGTTGATCTTGGTTGATAACTCCTGGTGTCATTTGATTTTTCTCTCGAGTTAAGTTTTCCTTTGTATATCCAAGCTCTTTAACTTTCTCAGTTAAGCTTTGAATTTGTTTGTAGATTTGATCTGCAGGAATTTCTTTTGGAAGATCTGAAAGCCTCATAACCAAATTATCAAGCCTCTTTTGCTGTCCTAAGATTTCTTGATCCAGGGTTTTAAGTCGACCTTCCAAAGCTGGAATTTCAGAGTTATTTTTCTCAGCATAAATCTTAAGCCATTGACCTAGTAACGCAGGATCACTGATTAGCTTCTTTAAAGAACCTAAAATGATCTCTTCGATCTTAGGAGCTCTGACATTCTCAACAGTGCAGCGTTTTAAGTGCGTAATTCCATCAGAGTTTAGTTGCCTAGGATGCCCATAGTAAATCCGATGGAATGTCTAAAAGAATATGTTTTAAATAAATTTTGGTATCTTGAATGCGCTTTGATATGAAGTTCTAACTCAAAAGCTACTGCAGTGGGTTTTCCCAAAATTTCAGTAACAAACAGTCCGTCAGGAATAATTTCTGCATTTTTAAATTTCTCATCCTTGTCGCTGATCCAGTTTTTACCAAGTCCCAATTCTTCAAAAATGATTCTACACTCAGAAAGTAAAACATCATGCTCAATTGTATTTTTGTTCGTATATTTAAATAAAATATCTTTCTTAAGAACGGAAACGCCCTCTTTAGCTAGAGTCCAAACCCTTTCACCATTTTGTCTTACATTGGAGTATCAAAAATCTCAGAGAAAACAAATTTAAGTAGAATCAGCTTATATCGAATGCTATCGCCCAACGGCAATCCAAGACTTGGTAGTATGCTTTCGCTATTTAAAACCTTAAGAATTCATTTATGGCTTGTTGATGACGATTTTATGAGAGCCAAGCAAAGAGTAGTTCGCCCTAAAGATGTGAAAAGTGCCAGGTCCTAAAAAGCAAAAGAGCCTGGTCATTACTCCAAGCTCTCTGTGTTTCTCTTAAATTGAGATTGATGGTTATTTGAAAACTATCAATCTAGAGATTTATTTAGCTTTAATTGGAGTAGCCAAAACTGCTTTGGCTGAAATTCCCATAAGTATTAGCTCAAGATCACCAATATTTAATTTATCATACGGATTATTACTAAAAGTAGTACAACCCATAGTGTGAACTGAATTATTCCCCTCTAGGGCTATGCTGTAATCTGATATATAGCGGGTTAGTATAATATCCCACCTCAGGACTCTTTTTTCTCGTGTGACGAATTTCTCAACATCTACAACTCTCAGCTTTGTACCTTTAGAAAGTACTCTATCTTTTTTTGATTCATCGTATTGCAACGTACAGTACGAATGAGTGTCTTCAAAAATTAACGACTCATCAATATCCTTGTCATACCCAGCTATGCCAAAAATACTAAAAAAAAGTGCGTTCGTTTTTGGTAAAAGATTGATGTCATTATCAAATTGGATAGTTGTGCCTGACCCAATACGATTTAGCTCGGTTGTACTATCAGGATGAGCGCTAACAATTGTACTAAAAAAAGCAATTGTCACAGGCAAAGCATATTTCATAGTTAACATTTTCATAATTACTCCAAGATTAAAGGGAATCAGATCTCTATAGACGGATCTAGTTTATATGTAGCTTGTCTAATGTAGCCGTGACCTTCGGGCCCAATAAATTGAACGGTAATATACTTTCCATTCGGCGTTTTTATATAAACTCCGGCACTAATTCGAAACCCGCCTAATGCCAATGAAGTAAAGCCTTCAAGATTATTAAGAGCCACAGAACCTGAAACAAATGAAGCTTTATTTGCTTTGATTGCTGATAGCAGCCCACCAAGAACGTAAGTCGCATTAGGTCCATCAAAACAATGCTTTATGAGAGCTGATTTCAAATTGTTATCTAAATATACGGTTTCTATTTTTTTATTACATGCTAACTGAGCTGCCTCATCTGCATAGGCGACAGAAAGATTTAAACTTAAAACTCCTAAAACTATAAAGCTCTTTATTTTCATAAATATCCTCCAAAGAAATTAAAAACGCGATAGGAGTTTACTATGAGTACAAACAGAATTATATTCTTAAAATATTTATAGAATATTTTCATAAAGTGTAAATAAGTTGATCGCTTTAAGAATCTCTCTGGGACTACTTTTGACCGTTTAAGCTCTATGCCTGACGGATATAGCCTTTGGATTTGAAGTACAGGATAGGTCGGATTTGGCTACTTTGGGCGTTATCAGTAAAAGAAGCTTAACGGTCAAACCTGAGAAATCCTTCTTCTCAAATATAGCGAGCCTTGATGGGCACCCAACATCCTAGTGAGATTAAATTTTAGACCAACGCTCACCAATACGGATAATATCTTCGGAAAAATCCCTGTGATTTTTCAGGAAACTAGCAGTCGCTAGGAATCCAATACTATGCTTTCCAAATAGGTGTTTTGCTTTCGGTACTTTCACAGAAACTAGTGCCCCAGTCTTTACAAGCGGCTTTGCAACTTGGGTCGGTAAAACACCAATACCGAGTCCTTGAGATGTCATTGTTTTAATGGTTTCAAAATTCAGCACATTATGCGCGCCTCTATCTTTTATTGCATTTTTTAAGTATTCCTCGATCGTTTTTCTCTCGTGGTCATCTGCTCTCGAATGAATAATAAGTCGAGCATTATTTAGATCCAATTCATGTTTGGCGGACATATAAAAAGAGTAATGATCATCAAAGAGCTTAAAATAGGTTCCGTTGACTTTGTCTCGATCTAAATTTACGCCAATAGCCAAATCCAGCTTATTCTCTAGAATGGACTTTTGAAGAGCCCCGCTTGCATCAACCGTCAGTGCTAAATCAACATTTGGATAAAGAGTCTCAAGGTAGCCTTTTAGCTCAGAAAAAAAATAGACAGCAATACTGTCGTACATACCAATATGTAATCTGGCAGGCGTCTTAGAAATCTTTTTAATGCGCAAGCGTTTCTCAACAGCGGATGCTTCTTGCAAAATGAGTTGAGAGGTTCTGAATACTTCTTCACCTTCTTTTGTGAGCGTAAGCCCCTCGCGAGAACGTAAAAACAGTTGGCAATCAAGGACTGCCTCTAGCGCTGCAACACTTTTTGACAATCCTGCCTGAGAAATTCCAATAGCTGTGGAGCCTTCCCGGATTGAACTGTAACCCACAAGTTTATGAAAGTGCCTTAACTTTTCTAAATGTTCTGATAGTGCCATGACAACCTCTAGTTATATACCTATAACTCTAATAGTTTTGATTAGGCAATAAAATCGTGTTGGATTATTGCTAAGAAAGAAACGTTTTAAACAAAAAGGAGAAATCAATGAAATTATACCTACTAAG
>JAEYZS010000121.1 GCA_023427925.1 Pseudomonadota bacterium
CATTGAACCCGTCCTTTTTAATTCAAAAGAAACGCTCTTTATGGTCTCCGGGAAAATCGTTCCTACGCGCAATATTGTCATTTACAAACCCGAAGTGCTATTATGGACTGCGCTCAATGCACTCCAATCTGGGGCCAAATATGATGAGTATTACTTCCTACTCAAGGGACCGAATTTGGGAACAGTTTTGGGACAGAATACTGGTACCGGTAAGATTAGCCTTTCAATGATTTTAGGGAATTTTAAAAGGGAAGGATTCTTTGACCAAAGTGCCCGCCTACTAAGAAGTAGCGCGGGGAAACGCCCAACTGATATACCTGAAGAGGCCACAGTCTTATTCCAAAGCTCTCGCCGTGGTGAAACTCTCAGTGATATTACTTCTTCGCCACTTTTAAAAAATCAAGGTCAAAATGCTTCTCTTCCTAAAATTATACTTGATACTAGCGATTCTGAGGGTAATCTCTTGGGGTACGACTTCTACAGTCTTCATGAAGAATCTATTGTTGTTCAAAACGAAAGTCTATACCGTGAAATAATAAGAATTAGATCTCGATCAAAAGATTCTACGGATTTTGTAAATAAAATGAGAAATTTAAATCAAGATTTGTTTCTTAACATCGCTCAAAATCCAAAATATCAGTACTTCGTCTCTAACGATTATTTAGACTTAGAACTTTCAGAACAACAGCTTGATGATTTTATTTCTTTTTTTGAATTAGTAGCCGCTGCAACTATTCATGATTGGCACTTTGGGTATATAAAACCCGACAAGTATCTTAGAACTATGAAAGATTTGAAAACTTCTGTGGCATTATATTTATCATTCATCAATTATAGCGCAGAGAAATTCGTAAATTTATATAAAATATCAAGTCCGAACAAAAGAGTCGCGATGCTTCATTTGCTTACTTTCCCCTCTTCTGAAGAGGCAACAAAAATTTCCTCTGTGATCGTTGCTAACTATTTAAATAGGCTCTCTTTAAATTCTGTAAACATTGTAAACAACTTCGTTCCTACTAGGTGTGGAGGTCCAATTACAGTACGACTAGCCAAGGCTAGTAGCACGCTAAATGGTTTCTTTGTTATGGAAGAGCCTTCGGACGAAGACTGCACAGATGCTAGGACAGAGTCTAAAAGTCCCCCCTCTCCTTCCAAACGAAATGATTCTCTAGATTTAAAAATCAAAAATTTAATTGAACTTTCTTTGTTTTTTGGAGCTGGATATCAACTTTGGAATGAAGATGTGGTTAATGCATTTATTTATCACAACCATAATCCCACAATTTTTAAAAGATCAGTAGCTGAAGAGATTATAAAAAAACACCTTGCAGTTCCTCAACTCAACGAGCACCCGGCGTTAAATAAATTGCGAAGGCATTACAAAATCAAACCCAACCGATAGAAAATAAGGGTGACCGCTTAAGCGATAGCCCGGTAACTTAGCGTCGTCCTTTTGAAGAACCGCTTGGGCTAGAGTATGTATTAGAACCGCAAATTACAGGCCCCTCACTTAGAGTGGAGAAGGCATTTTCAAGTGCGCGTTTGCATGTTTCTTTGCGATAGCAATCATTATTTCGTGAAGGTGTATAACCCACTTCACGAATTCTTAGATCAAATGCAGACTCGCTCTCTTTTAGGCACGAAGTTTTTGTTTTTTTAACCGATTCTTCAGAAGGATTTAGCATTTGTTCGGTGAGACACTTATTAATGTTTTCACGCTCAAAGTCGCCGGCCACTTTCACTGTATGGTTAAAACATGCATCCCTGTTTTTGGTTCGGCACTTAGCGTCTTCTGCTGCACATCTTGAAGATAGGCATGAGCTATATGCTGAGTTATTTTTCATGCAAGTATTCATTGAGGAATAGACAAGAATACTTTTTAAGTTATAACTCTTGTTCGCAATCTTGCATTCAGACACATCAAGCTCCTGGAGCCGCTGAACGTCGCTAAAGTTTAAATTTAACAAATTGGTATTTAATATATGTATGTCATTTCCATAAGAAGGAGCTCCACTCACACAGCTTAGGACTTTTTTCTTGCCCAGTTTTTCAGCGAGGACAGGAAGACGTTCCTCCACTCTTTCTTTGGCGCAATTTTGAATTTGAGCATAAACACGCTTCAATTCCGCCTCGCTTGCGCAAAGATCTTGATTTCCTGAGGTTAGATTTTTACAGAATTCGAAATATCTTTCAATTGTCGCTTTTTGAATTTTTACTGCCGATTGAATTTCTGACCAAATGGTTTGAGCGCCAACTTGCCTAAAGCTAACATCGCTCTTACATAAAGCATCCCGAGCTTGATTGGCCTGCTTTAGATAGTTGTCCTTGAGATTGCCGGAGAAAAGTCCGCCCTTGGGAACGTCCTTTTCTAAACTATCTGCAACATCAATAAATGAAGCGTGTAGAGAGGTTGAAGCCACCAAAATAAGTAAAAATACTATGAAAAATCTCATGCTTATATATCGTCCAATATATTACATTTATTAAGCGGACCTTTGTCTGTATTGAGCAATAGGGCACCCAAAACAAAATTTATTGCTGTTTACCAGAAACACGTAGAAAAAATATCAACCTATTCCAATAAAAACCAAGGAATATCTTCAGGGCTAAGATTGAAGAGTGCCATTAAGGTGTTTTCTAAAGTATCCATTCCTAAATTTTAAAAGGAGTGTTCTATGAACTATTTCTCAATTTTTATCGCGGCTACACTATTTTCTCTAAACGTGTTTGCTGCAAAAGTTCCATCTGCTGAAATCGTACTTCAACCGTCTGAACTCGAAAAGGTTATCCGGCTCGAAGAAAAAAATGACTACAACACTGGTCACGAAAAAATCTTAATTGTCGTATCAGACAAGGGGCTTAGCACAGACGTTTCACCAAGATATGGTGTTTACCTTTCTTATGCAAACCTCGCTGAGATGGGCATCATCCGTGCAAGCTTCTCAATCGCAAATGCTCTGCAATTTGTTTCGGCTAAAAAAGTTAAGAGGGGCGTGTACCAAGTTAAAACTATCGAATATCGCTCCAATGGCGATGAAGATAGTATGTTCAAGGTAACTTACACAGTAGACGCTACGCAGGTTATTGCAGACGAGGCAAAGCAAAGAGAAGAGTGCGCAAAAACAAATGATTTCTGCGATTCTTTACTTGAGACTTCTATTAATGTGACTGAAAGAGCAACTAAGACTACTTATTAATCTCAACTAGAAATTTAATGGGAAAAGAGTAATTGCCCTCGGCAATTACTCACCCCAGATTTGTTCTTTTCCTTCAAGCCACGCTTGTGCATTTGCCGAAGTTACGGATTTTGGTCTTTCAATCGGGAAGCCCAATGCCCTCGACCAAATTCCCGCAGCCAATACTCCTAGTGCACGACTCACACCAAAGAGCACAGTGTAATATTCATACTCTTTCATTCCGTAGTGAATAAGCAGGGCACCTGAGTGAGCATCTACGTTTGGCCATGGGTTTTTAATTTTACCTAATGATTGGAGAATTGGAGGGACTGCCTCATAAATATTCCAAATCGTTTTTACAATTGGATCATCAGCCATGTGTTTTTGTGCAAACACTTGTTGTGCTGTAAATCTTGGATCCGTCTTTCTTAAAACGGCATGACCATAGCCTGGCACCACTTTTCCAGCCGCCAGTGTTTGTTTTACGTACTCTGTGATTTGTTCTTTAGTTGGTGTTTCAGTTTTAAGAGTTTCTTGCATTTCAAAAACCCACTTAATGACCTCTTGGTTCGCAAGACCATGCAGAGGACCTGCAAGACCGTTCATCCCTGCTGCAAAACACAGGTAAGGATCGCTTAATGCGGATCCAACAAGATGAGTCGTGTGAGCAGAAACGTTTCCGCCCTCATGATCTGAGTGAATTGTGAGATACATTCTCATTAATTCTTTGAAGCCTTCATTTTCAAAGCCTAATAGGTGAGCAAAGTTTGCTGCCCAATCCAACTCCGGCTTAGAATCGATTTTCTTTCCGCCTTTATATTTACGGCGATAAACGTATGCCGCAACCTCTGGTAAACAAGCAATCAGGTTCATCGAATCTTCATAAACATAAGACCAATAATCTTTTTTATTTACGCCCTCAGCATATTTTTTTT
This sequence comes from Pseudomonadota bacterium, assembly GCA_023427925.1. Classification (GTDB taxonomy): domain Bacteria; phylum Bdellovibrionota; class Bdellovibrionia; order Bdellovibrionales; family JAEYZS01; genus JAEYZS01. Next base: position 4,112 of record JAEYZS010000121.1, read on the forward strand.
GAAATACTGACTCTGTTTGAAGAGCCATCACACCCACCACAAACTGAGTCATAGGATGAGTATCAAGAGGAAGTGCGTCTAGAGTTTTAAATACGTGAGCTGGAATTTTATTTCTTTTTGCCCAGTCTTTTCTTAGCTCTTCAACATCCGCATCCGTAGGAAGCTCGCCCGTGAGAAGTAAATAAAATAATCCCTCTGGAAGTGGCTCTGCCCCACCTTTTGCCTTTGGAAGCTTTTCTTGTAACTCAGGAATTGTAAATCCTCTGAATCGAATTCCTTCGTTCGCATCAAGAAGTGAAGTCTCATATACCATTCCTGTAATTCCGCGCATACCTTGATAGATTTGTGCGAGAGTCACTTCGCCGGCTTTTTTTGCGCCGTGAGCTTTGAGCATTTCTTTGTTTTGTGTTGCAAGTTGATCCGCTTTTTGTTTGAAAAGATTTTTTAATTTTTCCATTTCACTAGCTTAGAATAAGAATGGAAAATGTTCCAGCATTAATGCTCACGGGCAATGAGTCATTCTGAATATCGAACTTAAGGCCATGTACGTTTTCAGTTAGCTATCAAGTCATTCTAAACCTTAGCCTCGAAAGCTTGTAATTTTTATGTTTTCGCAAGCTTCAAAACGCGATCTTTCACTTCTGCAACGAGAACAGTCACGTCTTTTGAGAGCTCTTTAGAACCGCTCCATTTTTGAATTTGGTAAAAAATCTCATTTCTCATCTGGTGTGGTGATTTTTTGGCATTTTCAAAAATCATTTTTTTAACGCGCGCCACATCGAGAGGTACACCCTTGGAGTTTTTGACCTGATGAATACCTTCGGTCACCAAAATCAAGCAGTCCTTGGGGTTAAGAGAAATGGTCTCACTTTTAATTTTAGCCTTAAATCCTTTAGTAAAAGCATCTCCTGTCGGCTCAAGCTCGATGACTTCCTTGTCCTGCGCTCTATAAAGATAGGCTAAATTCTTACCATGATGGCAATAGCTCATCTCATAGTTGCGACGATTTATGACAGCATAAAAAAGACTCGCCGAATCCTGATCCGTGATTTGAGGAATTAGGTCCTTGGTGATCATCGAAAAGACTTTATCAGGCGGAGCACCTTTTTTTGTTTCGATATGCGAAGTCAACTTTAATAGAACTGAGAGAAATAAAGATGAAATGCCATAACCGCTGCAGCTAGAAAGTAAGAGTGAGAATCTGAAGCGGTCTTCAATCTCAAAAATATCAAAATAATCGCCACCTGATTCATAGCTTGCTTGGAATTTGGTGCTGAATTCAAAACCTGGAATATTAGGAAACTCTGTAGGAACCAATTTTTCTTGGATTTTGTGTGCAATCTTGAGCTGCGAATTGAGCTTATCGATTAAGCCTTCAATGTGTCGATTCAGGCCCAAGAGCTCTTTCTTGAAAAGATTTATTTCCGCATCCTTTTGCTCTAGTCGCTCTTCAAGTTCGTAAATACGGTCGTCAAGCGCACTTGAATCTGATTTTTTGGATTTACCTGATTTTTTCATCCTATAATTTTAAGGATTTTTACTGAATATCGTCAATAACCTTCGACGACCATTACTGCACTGGACTCCAACCTAGGACCTTAGTCACCTTGTCATCTCGAGAGAGACTCATAATATCTTGTGGCACTTTAAGGTGAGGTGCCAAATGACCCAAAAGTTTTAACGAGGGCAGATAAATGGTTAACGAATCAAACTCCTCTTTCCAGGGAAAAGAAGATATATCATCCACTTTTTTATAGAATTGGCTGAAGTCATAGTCTTGTTTTGCCTGGATAATCGTCAAATATTCTGCCGGATACTTTTTGATTTGTTTTAGATTTGGTAAGCTTTTTTGAACGAGAACCCAATGTCGAGCTTTGGCTTTATTGGAAGAGATTTTAGAGCCATTTTTGACATTAATAAATGTGCTTTTTTGAAACTTAAAAACTATATTTTTATATTGATAAAATGGCAAATCGCTTTGAAAGTCTATCATCGTATATGGCTGAGGGACATCGAACTCAAAAACATAATCAAGACTTAAGGGCTCATCAAATTGAACATTGAGCAGCGCTCCAACAAACTGCTCCATATAGCCATTATAAACCGAAGAAAAGTTTTGAAAGGTTAAATACTGCTTTGGCAGTTCGCCAGCAAATGTCGCGACAAACCTCATCCAATACTTAGTAAACTCAAGCTTTTGACTGTATGTCATTTGATCGTAGTAAGACAAAATTCTATTTACCACTAGTGGCCTTAGGGACCACAGCGAGATCAAGTCAAAGTCTTTGTCCCCGTTGGAGCTTTCTACCAACTCGCAAAACGAAGTTCTCTCTAGAGGAGCAAACTTTGTTTTGCAAATATCTCTTTCGGAGTACACATATTTAAGCCATCTTTTGAAGTTTGATTCCTTTGTCCAGCTGAGGTCATTCCAAAACACGTATAAAAATATATCGGAAACCACTTCCTGACTGAATTTATCGTCACGTATTTTCGGAGAAGCAAAAGTTAAAAACCAAGACTTTAAAAGACTTTTTCGAAACTGCTTTTGATTGGAAGCTTGAGCCTTATTGAGAATGATCTCTGATGCGGACACTGAAAACTCTGCATCGTCCCTAATCACTACAC
>JAEYZS010000128.1 GCA_023427925.1 Pseudomonadota bacterium
CAACAAAGACTGGTTAAATTACAAAAACGAAGGGACTCGTGAAACCGACACAATGCCGGGCTCAGCGGGATCTTCTTGGTACTTCCTACGTTATACAGATCCAACTAACGACAATGAAGCTTTCAGCTTTGAAGCTCAAGATTATTGGATGCCGGTTGACCTCTATCTCGGAGGAGCTGAGCACACCGTAGGTCATTTGCTTTATTCAAGATTTTGGCAAAAGGTTCTTTTTGATGCGGGTCTTGTGACTCACGACGAGCCTTTTCATAAACTTGTTCACCAAGGGATGATCTTAGGGACTGACGGAGAAAAGATGTCAAAGTCTCGCGGCAACGTGATCAACCCAGACGATGTGACTCAAAAGCACGGGGCCGATGCACTGAGAATGTATCTCATGTTCATGGGACCGCTGGATCGAGACAAGCCTTGGCACGATACTGGGATTGAAGGGGTCAGAAGATTCTTGGATCGCGTATGGAGATTGGCTTGGGATGAGCAAAACAACAAACCAATTTTCACAGATACCGAACCTTCTCTTGAAATCCAAAAGCATCTTCACAAGACAATTAAAAAAGTCAGTGAGGACATCGAGGGCCTTAATTTCAATACAGCGATCTCTCAAATGATGATTTTTGTTAATGAAATCTACAAAACAGACGAGCGACCAAGAAGTGCTCTCAAAACGTTATCCCAACTTTTGATGCCTTTTGCTCCTCACTTGTCTGAAGAGCTCTGGAGTCTTGCAGGTGGCGAAGGACTCGTCTCACTTGCGCCGTGGCCGACGTTTGATCCAAAGCTCGTCGTGGACGATACAATCTCAATGGGCGTTCAAGTGAACGGAAAAACTCGTGGAAGTATTGACATCGCTCCAGATGCTTCAGAAGAGATTGCCGTTACTAAAGCCAAGGAACTTGCTACGGTTCAGAACGCCTTAAATGGCCTCACGATCCGAAAAGTTATCTACAAAGTAGGCAAAATCCTAAATATCATTGCCAACTAACACCGAGCACTCCAGGCATTTTGGAGGGCTCGAATTTCTATGTGGAGATTTTTAAAAAATTAAAGAAAGACTCTTAATTTTTTATTGCAATACCCGCAAAAAATGCTATTCATTCCACAATTCTTGAATTGTGCGTCATGATCATTGTGATCCACCTTTTTGAGAAAATGTTTTTAGGGGGAATATGAGGATGGAAACAATGCCTGGAAACCAAAATAACAACGGTCAGTCGAATCAATCAAATCAGCCAAACAATCCGAATGGCAATACTTCAAATAAAAAATATTTTGAAGGATTGAATCTTCCTAACAACGAAGCGCAAACCAACCCTGAATGGGATGTCCATAAGAGTTCTGAGCTTTATGGTATTGAGGCATGGGGCGCAGGATATTTTACGATCAATAAAAAAGGTCATGTTTGCGTTACTCCGCGTGGGAAATTTGGTCCACAACTCGATATGATGCACCTTATGGAAGAATTGATGGAAAGAGGTATTCGACCTCCTATTCTCGTTCGCTTCCCTGACATTATCAGATCTCGTATTGAGCTTCTTGCAAACTGCTTTGCTAAAGCCATCAGTGATTACGGATACAATGGTGAATATAACGGCGTTTATCCTATTAAAGTAAACCAAGAAAAACACATTGTTGCAGAGATCGTAAAGCACGGTAAAAAAACAAAACTAGGTCTTGAGTGCGGAAGTAAGCCAGAGCTTTTAATTGCTCTTGCTATGCTTGATGATAACGACGGACTTTGTATCGCCAACGGCTTTAAAGACCGTGAGTACATCCAAACAGCACTTCTTTCTCAAAAACTAGGAAGAGAAACAATCATTGTTGTTGATCGCTTCACAGAGCTTGATGAAATCATCAAATGCTCTCAAGAACTCAACATGAAACCTAAAATTGGCTTCCGAGTAAAATTAGATTCTCGAGGATTTGGTAAGTGGGTTGATTCAAGTGGCGCTAAATCTAAATTTGGACTCACAAGCCCTGAAATTGTCGAAGGTATTCAAAAACTCAAAGACCAGGGATTACTTGATTCCCTCGTACTTCTGCATTTCCATATCGGCTCACAGGTTTCAAACATTCAGGCTTTCAAAACAACTTTGAAAGAAGGAGTCAGATTCTATGCTGAGATCGTCGATATGGGCGCAAATCTTAAGTATGTCGACGTGGGCGGAGGCTTAGGCGTTGATTACGATGGAACTGGTAGATCTGATAACTCTGTGAACTACAACGAACAAGAGTACGCAAACGATGTAGTTTATGCTCTAAAGGAAATCTGCGATCAAAAGAATTTACCGCATCCAAACATTGTTACAGAATCAGGAAGATCTCTTGTTGCTCACCACTCGGTATTAATTTTTAACGTCCTTGGTGTAAACGAGTTAAACGACGAGAAGCATAGCTTTACACCGGCCGAGTCAGACCATGCTATCATCAAAGATCTTCATGATATTTACTTAAAGCTCAACAAAGATAACGTACAAGAGTGCTATCACGATGTATTGCAACTTAAGAACGACTCCTTACAATTGTTCGCTTACGGTTACTTGAGCCTTGAACAACGTTCAAAAGCTGAGAGACTTATTTGGTCGACAATGGCAAAGATGACAACAATTACGAGAGATAACGAGGATTATACTGAGATCTACTCAGCCCTTTCTCAAGAATTGTATGATACTTACTATTGCAACTTCTCCGTGTTCCAATCTGTTCCGGACTCGTGGGCTGTTGAACAACTTTTCCCAGTCATGCCGATTCATAGACTTGACGAAAAGCCTACGAAAAAAGCCGTACTGGTAGATTTAACTTGTGACTCTGACGGCAAGATCGACAAGTTCGTTTCTAACAACGAAGTAAGTCACTCTCTCCCTGTTCATGGTTTTAACAAAGATGAGCCTTATTATATGTGCGCATTCTTGCTGGGAGCTTATCAGGAGATCCTTGGTGATCTACACAATTTGTTCGGCGACACAGATTCTGTTCAGATCAACATCAATGAAACTGGATATACGCTTGAACACTTTGAAGAAGGTGACACTGTTACAGACGTGTTAAACTACGTTGAGTACAATAGAGGCGAGCTTTTAAGCAAGATGAGAAGCTCGATTGAGCGCGCAATTCAAACTAAGAACCTTTCTCGTGCAGACGCAAGACTACTTATGGCGAACTACGAAGAAGGAATTTCTGGTTACACCTATTTAGAATAGTGACTGTGGCTGCTTAAAGACAGCCACTCGCTGAATAACTTAAAGATTATCGTAATCCGGCCATCCCGGAGCATTCGTAATTGAAACTAAAAACGGGATATTGTTCAAAGATCTCTGAACCCTATTTCTTTTCTTTGAAAAAGAAATGACTTCGACAGAGTATGCCGAGTTTATGGAAACTGTAACCGTCTTATTTAAGTTAACTTTCACAAGGCGAGAATTCGTCAGCTTAAGGTTTAAATCTACAATATTTCTATCCACACTAAAAGAAAGTATCACAGGCGATAGCTCTCTTGGAGTCTTAAGTAAAAGTTCGCTGGAGGCACAATCATAATATATTTCACTTGTACCTAAAATTGCCGAAGCGAATTTCAAAATACTGACCACTGGTCGTTTCTTACAGTGAGCAGAAACCACATCTGATTTATCTTCACCGAGCTTGGCTGCAAAAGCAGAGTTAGACAAAAATATAAAAAGAACTAAGATAACTCTCATGGAACCCCTCTTTTTAAAAAATGTTTTAAAAATGTACCCTATACGAAGACTTTAAAATTATCCACTCTAAGATGGTTACAAATTTTGTAGCCACTCAACTCCAATAAATTCGACTTAAAACCTCTACGGCATAACGTTTTTACCAACCTGCAGGCAGAATCTGCTCCACAAGGAGAGAATGCCTATTTGGTTAAGCTAGGTTCTAACGGCGAAAATCTGAATCCTGTAAGGTATTCTGTTGTTTGTGAAGAGAACACTTGTCTTATTGATGAATTAATTCTTCGTTAAGATTACTTACGCTTTAGGAGAGAAGGCCTCACGTAAGCCCTCTCCAATCATATTTAATAGAACCAGAATCACCAACATTGCTGACGCCGGATAAACGGCAAGCCACCAAGCAGTTGTGAAATGCTTTTCGGCCTGTGATAACAGCTCTCCCCAACTCGGAGTTGGTGGCGGGAGGCCAAAACCTAAAAATTCAAGCGACGCTAATCCCACGATATATCCCGAAATCACAAATGGAGTAAACGTTAGCACTGGGCCCAAAGCGTTTGGTAAAATATGCCTTAAGATCACTCGCAAGTGCCCGCTTCCCATAGCTCGCGCTGATTCAACAAACTCTCTTTTTCTATATTTTAGAAATTCAGCACGGACATAATAGCTAATAAAGATCCAACCAAAGATAGAAGAGATCAAAACGAGCAATTCCATGCTCGCTGAGAAGATCGAAACCAAAATAATCAACAGGAAAAATTGTGGAACAGTGCTAAGAACTTCGACGATTCTTTGAGTGATCAAATCGAACTTGCCACCTAGATATCCCATTACACCGCCAATAAAAATTCCCGATGAAAATGAAAAGAACCAAACAAGCATTGCAAAAGTAATGGAATATCTAAATCCATAGATTAAGCGCGACAAAACATCTCTGCCTCGATCGTCAGTCCCTAACCAATTCGATGAACTCGGTTCCCCCGGGTAGACATCCACATCCTTATTGGACTCATAAGGATTCCAACGGATCATAGGCCAAATCGCCCAATCTTCTTCCTGCAGCAATAAGAGTTTGTAATTCATTACTAGAATATCGTCATATCCAAATACGGTAGGATGATGCTGTTTAAGGACAGGAAAATAAATACTCCCCTTATAACTCAGGACAAGAGGTTTATCATTGGACCAGATTTCAGCGGTAATACTGATAAATAGTATGAATAGAAAAATGACTGTAGCCACAACGTTACGCTTGCTCTTTTTAAAAGTGCGATAGCGCTTTAGTGTAAGTTCATTTTTGATCAAATACTTTTCTATCATCTTTTACTCTTAAGCGTTCTTATATTCAAAACCACTCTTAATTAAAATCAATCCTTGGATCAATCAGCACATACATAATATCACTGATGATATTTCCAATTAAAAACAAAATACTTTGTATAAAAACCAATCCCATTATGACATTGTAGTCGCGAGACATGGTTGAGCTAAAACTCAACATCCCAATTCCATCGAGCTGAAATATTTTTTCAATCAGCAAGCTTCCCGCAAAGAACACGCCGATAAATCCGCCGAATCCCGTAGCAATAGGAATCATTGCATTCCTTAAAGCGTGTTTCATGATTACGGCGCGTCCATCAAGACCTTTTGCCTTAGCCGTTCGCACATAATCCTTTGATACTTCTTCTAGAAGCGAATTTTTCATCAATAGAGTTAACGTTGTAAAGCTACCTATAACATAGCAAGTGAGCGGTAAAATAAAGTGATGTATTCTATCCCAAAGTTTTCCAAAGAATGACAAGCTATCATAGTTGTCTGAGTAGAGATTTCCGATTGGGAAAATATCCAAGAAACTTCCACCTGCGAGATAAACAATCATCAAGATTGCGAGCATAAATGGGGGAATCGAATACAAGATCAGTAGAATTAAACTTGAGATCCAGTCAAAATGAGTTCCATTTTTTACAGCTTTTGCGATTCCCAAAGGAATACTAATCAAGTAAGCGAGAATAAAAGAAATCACGCCGAACTGGATTGAAACAGGAAATTTACTCACAATAACATCAATGACTGGCTCTTCGTACGTGAAGCTGTCGCCAAAATCGAGTGTAAAAATATTTTTTAACCAAATCAAATATCTTATGTGAAGTGGCTTATCAAAACCGTATTGAACCTTAAGAGCCTCGATGACCTCTTCACTCACGGCCGTTCGCTCGGCACCCGCCATTCCGCCAGCCATCTGGATCTGCTGAATCTTTTGCTCAATAGGTCCACCGGGAGCCAAATTGATGATAACAAATACCAAAATGGTGATCCCGAAAAGAGTCGGAAGTATTAGAAGCAGTCTTCGCAATAAATACTTAAGCATGAATACCTATTATTTTTTCTTCCACCAGTAAGTTGTTCCTATACCGTACTTCAGAGTGTCTTTTGGTTTTTGAATTTCCGCTCTATGCGCATAGAGAACATGGCTCGGATGGAATAAGAAAATATAAGGAACATCGTTAGCTATAAGGTCATTAACCTTTTTAAGTCTTTCAGCACGCTTTTTTCTTTCCCAAGTTGTTCTTGCTTCATCAATCAATTTATCCACTTCTGGATTTTTGTAACTGATGTAGTTAGACCCTCCGCCCATGCTTGAAGAGTGCCAAATTTGCTTTGGATCCCACTGAATACCTCCACCACTCCAGGCCATTGTGATTGCATCAAAATTTCCTTCTCTAAGTAATTTAGTGAAGGTGTTCCATTCCACATTTTTGAGAGTGATTTCTACACCTGCTTTTTTGGCGTCTTCTTTAAATGTCGTTAGATACTTAGTCCACAAGTCTGTCGAGACTAAAATTTCGATTTTTAGCTCTGTCTTTTTACCGTCTAGGACTTTATCTAAAATACCGTTTTTATC
>JAEYZS010000134.1 GCA_023427925.1 Pseudomonadota bacterium
GGCAGAATCATTTCACTGAGTCCCAATTATGCCGAAGAAGTTGTAGATAATGTTGAACGTTTTGCTAAAGAGTTTAGGAGTTATGCAAATAGTTTATTTAGCAGATATTCAAACGACTCCCCACGAGAAAGGGAGAGAATCGTTGATCTATTAAGAGATGGTGTTGGGTTGAGTAGTATCTTCTACTCTGAAGACCGTCTTCAAGAAATCGAAGCTCAACATAGAGCTCGCAAGGGACATTCTAAAACTTGCATCGGCTTATTTAACTAATCTTTCCTTAAACCAAACAAATCGGTTGGATATTTTCCTGTAAAGCAGGCGGCACAGAATTCATCTTCGGTGCCCTGAACGGCTTCAAATAAACTTTTTTCAGTTAAATAAGCCAATGAATCTGCACCAATATACTCACGGATTTCCTCAGTGGACTTGTGACTTGCGATAAGCTCTGCTCGTCTCGGAGTATCCACACCGTAAAAGCACGGTCCCGTGGTCGGAGGAGCCGCGATTCTCAAGTGAACTTCCTTTGCGCCTGCTTGACGAATAAGGCTTATGATCTTCTTACTGGTTGTTCCTCGCACAAGCGAGTCGTCGATTACGATCACGCGTTTTCCATTTAAAATATGCTTTTGCGGATTTAATTTTACTTTCACCCCAAATGATCGAATGGACTGCTTGGGTTCAATAAAAGTTCTACCGACGTAATGATTTCTAATAATGCCCATATCAAATGGAATTTTGCTCTCTTCGCTATATCCAAGAGCCGCTGCCACTCCACTGTCGGGTACTGGAATGACAATGTCTGCATCGACAGGACTTTCTTTTGCTAATAGTTTTCCAAGGTTTTTTCGTGACTGATACACGCTTCGTGAGAATACAAGACTATCGGGTCTTGAGAAATAGACATGCTCAAAAACACATTTAGCTTTCTTAGGTGAATTGATCTTTATGGAATGCTCTCCGGTCTCATCGACCCAAAAGATTTCTCCCGGCTCAATTTCACGAATATATTCAGCGCCAATAAGGTCGAACGCACACGTTTCACTTGAAATGATATAACTCTTCTCACCTTTTTCGTTTTTACGAGTTCCTAATACGAGAGGGCGAAACCCCATGGGATCACGAATGGCGATGAGTTTCTTTTGTGTCATTAATAACAAACTAAACGCCCCCTGAAGAATCTGAACGGATTCTTTAAGTGCATCCATAAATTTTAAATGATTTCTCTTTGCTAAAAGATGTAAAAGCACTTCCGTGTCACTTGTGGCTTGAAATATTGCTCCTTCTTTTATCAACTCATCTCGTAAGAGATGAGCATTTACAATATTTCCGTTGTGGGCAATGGCCACGTTTCCGCGACGCAATCTTGCCGTGAAAGGCTGGGCGTTACTTAAGAGGTTTGAACCCGTTGTTGAATATCTAACGTGTCCAATAGCCACATCACCGTGTAGTTCATTGAGCTTGTCTTCCGTAAAAATATCAGGAACTAGTCCCAATCCTTTATAGGAAGTTTGAATTGCAGAATCCCCCCGACCTTGTAAAGACACGATTCCCGCGGACTCTTGCCCTCGATGTTGCAAACCAAATAACCCAAGGTACGTGAGCTTTGCGGCCTCAGTATCATTCCAGACGCCGAACACTCCGCATTCATCTTTAAAGGATCCTGATTTCTCATTTGTCAAAATAAATTCTCCCAAGAATTTTTGTACTTATTATTTAGGTCTTCAATACTGACATCCAAGTGCTCCCCTAGGACGAGTCTGTTTCCACCTGTGAGACCGAGCTTTGCAAACAGTATCCCTCGAGATCTCAATCCATCTTCGAATTTCTGACCATTTTTAACAGCAAAAACTGCTTCATAAAGTCTTTCTCTAAAAAGATCTTCCGTAGAGTGAATAAAATCTGGTAACGAATCGACCACGATGCTGACATCTTTCGACGCTCGAAATAGAGCGTAAGCCAATCCAAATTTCCCGACGGTTTTTGTCGCCTTAACGTTTTCATCAACGGAAATGTCTTTAAGATTAAAGATCCAATCAGATGTATCTTTTACATTGATGTCTTTTTCTTCAGCGTGGATTTGATCCTTATAAAACTCTTCTAGTTTTCCGCCTGTGGTAATCTGGTGATTATAAATCAAATAGACCGCTTGATTCTGATCAAAATAATCCTTTGGAATATTTGAAACCGACTCTCTTAACCCCACAAGTCCTGTCGCAGGAGTCGAAGTGATGGGGGAACCGAGTGTTTCATTATAAAAACTCACATTGCCACTGATTACTGGTGAGTTAAGCGCTTTACAGGCTTCACTGATGCTCTCAACACTTGTTACAAACTCAGTCATGATTTCTGGATTTTCAGGGCTTGCAAAATTCAAACAATCTGTAAGTGCAACGGGCTCAAATCCTTTAATCGCTAAATTTAGTGCGGGATAGAGAACTGCATCCAGGGCACCAATTCTTGCGTCTAATCTCATTAGATACGGACGACAACCTAAAGATATTCCTAAAGCGCGATCAGAATGCTCAAGCCTGACTGCGCCAATAGAATTTGAACAATCCATTGCAGTTTGACCACCGACTCTTTGATCGTATTGACTAAAAATCCATTCCCTTGATGTTCCGTATTCGCTTGTCACAATTTCAACTAAAGTTTCTTCAGCGTCGAAGACTTCAAAGTTAAAACTTCCTCTATTTTTTCGAGAGTATTTTGAGTAAGGGCGATCATATTTAGGAGCGTTTTCAACCAAAAGATCAGGATCAATTTCGCAAATCTTTTCGTTCTTCCAGAAGAGTTCAATATTTTTGGAAGGCAAGACCTCTCCGATAGTTGTAGCATCTAATCCCCAACGATGGAAAATTTCTTGAATTCTATTGAGTTTTGACGGCTCACAGATAAGAAGCATTCTCTCTTGGCTTTCAGATAGCAAAATATCTTCTGGAGTTAATGTTGAATCTCTCAAGGGAACTTTATCCAATTTAATCTTTAATCCCACACCACCTTTAGAAGACATTTCAAAAGACGACGATGTTAAACCCGCCGCTCCCATATCTTGGATTGCAACGACAAGCTTTTCGTTAATAACCTCAAGACATGATTCAATAAGAAGCTTTTCAAAGAACGGATCTCCGATTTGAACCGTGGGACGATTTTGAGCGGACTTCTCATCAAAACTTTCTGATGCCATGCTGGCTCCGTGAATCCCGTCCCTACCCGTCTTAGCTCCGACGTAGACAACTAGATTCCCCTCACCTTTGGCTTTTGATAAAGCTAATTCCTCGCCTGGATATAAGACTCCAAGTGCGAAGGCATTGACGAGAATATTTTTGTTATAACTTTTATGAAACTCAGTAAATCCTGTGACAGCAGGTACACCGACGCAGTTGCCGTATCCGCTAATTCCTCCTACAACACCTTCGACTAAAGATTTCATTCGTGGAGCTTCTTTTTCACCAAAGCAGAGGTAGTTTGCTGTAGCGACAGGACGAGCACCCATCGTAAAGATATCTCTTAAGATACCACCAATACCCGTAGCTGCTCCTTGATAAGGCTCAATAAAGCTTGGGTGATTGTGTGACTCCATTTTAAAAGAGATGCGCTCGCCTTTTCCTAGATCAACTACGCCAGAGTTCTCTCCTTCGCTGACAAGAACTCGACTGTTTTTATTAAAAAATTTCTTAAGATGTATTTTTGAACTTTTATAAGAACAGTGTTCACTCCAAAGAGCCGAGAACAATGCCCACTCCACTCCTTGGGGTTCGCGCTTTAAGATCTCACAAATTTTTTTGTACTCGCTTTCGCTGATTCGATATTTCTTTAGTTTGGTTTTTAGCTCTTGATTTATATCCATTCGAAAAAGCCTTTCCCTATAGAAGACCCCATCCAATCATAAAGTGCTCTTTCCGGATGAGGCATTAAACCAACAACATTTTTTTTGTCATTTGTAACCCCTGCAATATCAAAAGCGGAGCCATTGGGGTTTTCAGAATATACTGCCAAGATTTGATCCTGATCTTGAATTCTCTTTAGTGTTTCGTCGTCAGCAAAGAATCTTCCCTCGCCGTGTGCAATCGGGAGCGTTATCTTTTGACCGACGGAGTATTTTTGAGTCCAAGGATTAGATGTACTTTTGATTTCTAATTCTTCCCAACGGTCAATGAACTTTAATCCTTGGTTCCTCATAAGAACACCAGGTAGCAAGCCAGCTTCACACAGAATTTGAAACCCGTTACAAATTCCAAGGACGGGTTTTCCTTTTTGCGCAAATTCTTGCACGGACTTCATCACCCTGGCTCTTGCAGAAAGAGCTCCGGTTCTTAGGTAATCTCCGTAACTGAATCCGCCCGGTAAAATCACAGCATCAAATTCGTTGACATCAAATTGATCTTGATACCAAAGAAATTTCGGATCAACTCCGACTTCCCTTGCCGCTTGAATGATATCCCGATCACAATTTGTTCCGAGAAATCGAACGACACCTACTTTTTTCATTTAAGTTGTCTCCTGGCCAGTTTAGTTTAAAACTTCAACTTCGTAATTTTCAATCAAGGGATTATACAGTACGTACTCTGCCATCTTGTTGACCTTGGATTTTGCCTCTTCAAAGTCTTTTGCATCGACATCAAGAACAATGTATTTACCGATCTTGCAATCCAAAACTGGAAATCCATTTTCAACCAAACTGCTTTGAACCGTTCTTCCTTGGCTGTCTAACACTTCTTTGCGAGGTAAAACCTTTATTCCTATTTTCATAGTCATCCCTTTATGTGTTTATTGATTCTATTGTAAATTTCCATATAACCCGTTTTGACGTCGCCTAGGTCATATCTGAAGCGATCCTTGTCGAATTTTTCCTTGGTCTCTTTGTCCCATAATCTGCAAGAGTCTGGAGAAATTTCATCAGCAAGTATTATGTTACCCTTTTCATCAAATCCAATTTCGATTTTGAAGTCGACAAGCAGAATTCCTATCTCGCTAAAGAATCCTTCTAAATAGTGATTCACTGATGCTGCGAGTTTTTTTATTTCGTCGATTTGATCTTTTGTTAGTATCTTTAACATCAAAATCTGATCGTCACTTATAAATGGGTCATTCAAAGCATCATCTTTATAGTAAAACTCAATCAGTGCTGGATTGATTTTTAGCCCTTCTTCAAGATTGAACTTTTTCTTAAGACTTCCAGCCACGATATTCCTTGCAACAACTTCTAAAGGGATCATCTTAAGTTTTTTTGTGATCATAACGTTATCTCCGATAACGTCGACCATATGGGACGGAATTTGATTTTGTGCTAGAGCATTAAAGATTTTCTGTGAAATATTTCGGTTGAGAGTTCCTTTGACGTCGAACTCTCCTTTTTTTACACCATTAAAGGCTGTTAAGGAATTTTTAAATTCTTGCCACAACAATTGACTGTCTTCGCGAACGGAGAAAATTTTCTTGGCCTTACCTTCATAGAGCAATTCACCCTTTGTATAACCCACCGAAATCTCCTTTTATCTATTTCTTAATCCGTCTCTCCAATTCCTTAAACCGCTTGGAAATAGTTTCTATATGCCTTTTACCGCTAAAAATCGTATTTAATTCTGAAACCTTTAAGTGACCCATTACATCTTTGTTCTTTTTAAGAGCACTTAAAAGTGTTTCCTTGGCTCTTAAGCCATGACTTACACTTTGAACAAGTTTGTACGCATCTTCCCTTGAGAGTCCTTTATCAACTAATGCCAAAAGAACATGTGAACTAAAGAGGTTGCCACAAGAAAGATTAATATTTTCTTTCATGCGTGCGCTATTCACATAAAGCCCCTTAATAAGGGTATTCATGCGGTCCACCATGTAGTCAGCAGCAATGAAAGCATCCGGGAACATGATTCTCTCTGCCGAAGAATGCGAAATATCGCGCTCATGCCACAACGAAGTGTTTTCTAATGCAACAGAAACATATGACCTTAAAATTCTTGAAAGACCAGTTATATTTTCTCCACTTATTGGATTTTTCTTGTGAGGCATAGCACTTGAACCTTTTTGCCCTGGAGTAAATCCTTCAACAACTTCTCCAACTTCCGTTCTTTGCAAATGTCGAAGTTCAACTGCAAGTCTCTCAAGAGCTGAGGCTGTTTGAGCTAGAGCTAAAATGACCTGAGCATGACGATCTCTTGGGATCACTTGTGTTGCAACATCTTCTGGAGAAAGCTTTAACAACTCGCCCACTTTTTCTTCGACCTTAATACTTTGAGCCGAGTAAGTTCCCACTGCACCGCTGAGCTTTACAATTTCAGTTTGCATAAGTGCGGTTTTAAGTCTTACGCGGTTTCTTTTTAGCTCGAAGGCATAACCTAAGAGTTTATAGCCAAACGTAGTCGGCTCAGCGTGCATCCCATGAGTGCGTCCTGCACATAAAGTATTTTTGTATTTGATTGAGGACTTTTTTAGAGTTTCTAGAAGTTGATCTAAGGTTTTAAGTAATAAATTTCCAGCATCGCGAATTTGCAGACTCAGTGCCGTGTCCAATACATCGGAACTCGTTAAGCCATAATGAATAAACTTACCATTCGGGCCAACGTTTTCAGCGACCGCAGAAACAAATGCAATAACGTCATGCTTTGTTTCTTTTTCGATCTCGAGAATTCTTTCAATTTTAAATTTAGATTTTTTTTGAATATCTGCTGAAGCTTTTCGAGGAATGATTCCCAATCCTGCTTGCACCCTTGCGACTGCTTTCTCAACGTCTAACATATAACGGAAGCGCGCTTCGGGCTCCCAAATTTTTGCCATTTCCTTACGAGTATATCTCGCTATCACGACCGCGTCTCCTATGGATACCTTGTTTATCTTCTTCACCAAGAATCTGATTTAATATTCGAGTTTGATAATCTAGCAAAAAGCTAGTGTCTAGCCTTTCCCAAGCTTCAGGACCACACCAAATCATATTTTTTTGTTTTGGTTTTTTGATTTGATCTAGTTTTTCTTTAGAGTAGATTGGTAAATGTGGTGCATGGATTTGAAACTCTGTCGCTAAACACTCAAGTGGCAATTCCACTTGTTGAATTTGAATGCCCGCGAATTTTTCGCGGAAGACTCGCTGAATCTCTTCTCCTACGCGCTCTAAGCGCATTTGCTGCAACCGGTAGTTCGAAGGAATTCTGACCCACGCAATAAATTCATGAGCTCTTAGCCCTCTATGGATCATCATAAGGTTATGGTGAGTCCAAGGCATATAACGATCCTCAATCAAACAAAAAGCCTGTGGTAAAATTTCAGTAACGTCGTTTTGATTTGTAAAAAATCTGTAGCGTGTCCAAAACCAGTCACTTGAAACCGCTTCACTGTCAAACACTACAGCATAACTCTTGTTATGAATAACACTGAGCTCTTCCTGTGACAAAAAGCTAATAAAAATTTGACCTTCGATTTCCTTGGTATTTTCTTTGTTATCTAAAATAGTAATCGATTTGACTTCAGAGCCGCTGGCCTTAATGTCCTTTAAAGCTTTTACAGCATAAACTTCAACACCCTTATCGTGACTCATCTGTAAAGTCTCCTGAGCACCTCTACGAGACAATGTTCTCACCGACCACGCTTCGGTCATCGGAAGTGAGCGGTTTTTGTTCTTTATTGCAAAAGCATTTTCGCAGAATGTTTGTGAAGCCAATTGATGTCCAAGGTGCAATAACCAAGTTTCTTTAAAAGACTTGCCGACAAAGTGATTTTTAAATTTTTGATAGGCTTCATCACTCATGGTGATTGAAGCGCGTAAATAGTCCAGTTCGTCTTGGTCAATGTTGTATCTTTTAAAGCTCAAACGATTTAAAGGACCTTGAAACTCAATGGGGCCCTGTTCAGACAAAATTGTAAAACCATTTGGAATTTGATTAACCGTTGTTCCTTCGCTTAACCAAACGTTTTGGGAATAGTTTATTTTTGTAGTTTGGAAGTGACCAAATGGAGCGATCCAAGCTTCTGGGCTAAGACCACCCAGCTTTTGGGAAAAATCAAGATATGCAACATTATAGCCTTTTGATTTTAATTCATTCGCAAGCCATTGAGCTCGATGATAGGCAGATAAAATTACAATTTTGCTTTTCATCTCTAAATCACTCCTAAGACATTTCTAAAAATTTTCGCATGAGCTTATGTTCTTGGATATGAACCATCAACTCTGTCCACTCGAGGCTTTCTTCAAGAGAAACTTTCCTTTGAAGAACGA
Source organism: Pseudomonadota bacterium (assembly GCA_023427925.1). Lineage (GTDB taxonomy): Bacteria > Bdellovibrionota > Bdellovibrionia > Bdellovibrionales > JAEYZS01 > JAEYZS01. The sequence continues at coordinate 8,204 of JAEYZS010000134.1, forward strand.
CAGCTCCCGTGTCGACCCCTTCATCCACTGCATGAAGGCTACACCCTGTATCTTTCTTGTCATTAAAGGCTCGCTCGATACTATTGAGCCCTGGATAGTCTGGCAGAACACTTGGATGAATATTAAATATCCGCCCTTCAAATTCCTTTATGAATTCTTTTGGTAAGATCTTCATAAAGCCCGCAAGCATGACATGAGTAATGTTTAAATTTTTTAGTTCTTCAATCAAGTCTTTCCACAAAAAATCTTTTTCTAACACAATACAGGGAATGGAGCGTCTTTTGGCTTTTTCTAAGCCATTTGCCTTTGAGTTTGAACTCACCACTAAAGAGACGTGAGCCAAGTGTTGTCGTTCAAGAAATGCCACCATATTTGAGCCAGTTCCCGAGATAAAAACTGCCCATCTTTTCATCACTGGAGATCCTGTGGATAAACGATTGCATCACTGGATTTAATTACTTTTCCAAGATCGTAGGTCTTAAAATTGAGAGACTGAGCAGCGCTATGGATGTCCGATTCATACCGCTTAGAAGTAATGACTACAAACCCGATTCCGCAATTTAAAGTCTCTAACATTTGCCGTTTACTCATTCCTGTGCGAGACTGGACCTCTTGAAATTCTTTGGGGAATTCCCATGACTTAAGCTCTAAACCTAAACCTTTAGGTAAAACGCGTGGAATATTCTCAATCCCACCACCTGTGATATGAGCAAAGGCATGCACATCAATGGATTTGAGTTTTTTTGCAAGCTTCACATAAAGATGAGTCGGTCTTAAAAGCACATCCTTCCAATCTGCTAAATCCTTTTCAAATACTTTTCTTAAAAGACTATATCCATTGCTATGAAAGCCACTACTTGCAATACCAACTGCAATATCCCCTTCTTGTACCAAATGAGATCCAAGTCTCTTATCCTCGTCCACAATTCCGACAGCAAAGCCCGCGCAATCAAAGTCTTTACCTTGATATACGCCCGGCATCTCAGCCGTCTCACCACCCACCAGTGCACAATCGCTTTCAAAGCAGGCCTTCTTCACACCAGTTAAAAAACTTTGAGCTGCATTGAGATCTAATTTCCCGGTAGCATAATAATCCAAGAACATCAGTGGATCTGCCCCTGTCGTAATCAAATCATTTACACACATGGCAACCATATCTTGAGCAACGCCTTCATACTGTTCAAATTGAACTGCTAATAAAACTTTTGTACCAACTCCATCGGTACAAGTCACAAGACATGGTTTTTTGAGATCAGATAGATTTAAACGAAACAATGAAGCAAATCCGCCAATACCAGATAAAATTTGAGATTGATGTGGGGTCGGGATTGAGGAATTTTCACGCGAAAGCCAGTCAACAAGTGCGTCACCTGTTTGGACGTCTACGCCAGATTTTTTGTATAAATCGTTACTCACGTTAAAGTATTAATATCAAACCCCTCAAAGTGTGGCAAAGGAACACTTGTAAAATTGCTCCTTAACATTCAGCATCAACAAGCTCACTTAAAAGATGATCTTCACTCAATTTCTTGAGTAATATAGAAAAATTGTATGCAACAAACTGAATCCCGAAAACTCCTTATCATTCGTTTTTCCAGCTTTGGAGATATACTGCAGGCTTCATCTGCAATTGGTTCATTTTTAGCAAAATATCCGGGCTCTGAAATTCATTGGGCTACAAGATCAGACTTCGTTCCACTGCTCTCACATAATCCTAACATTCATAAGATCTGGCCATTAAATCGCAAAGAGGGCCTTAAGGGCTTATGGAGCTTACTCAAAAATCTGCAAAAAGAGAATTACACCCATGTGTATGATGCTCATAACAATCTTCGATCACGTTTTTTGAGTTTATTTCTTTGGCCAAAACATTTTGTTCGCCGCGGGAAAAGCCGACTCAGACGGTTTTTGATTTTTAAATTAAGAATCAAGTCCGCGCTTCCAAAACAACCTGCGCGAGATACTTTTATTAGACCGCTTGAAAAATGGGGGATACCTTTTGAGCCACTTAAGACTTCACAACTTTTCTTCTCCGAAGAGCGCTTAGCAAAAGTTAAAAGCCAAATTCCGTTTCAAAACTTTATTGCACTTATTCCGTCTTCTGCGTGGGATCAAAAACGATGGCCCATTGAGTACTGGAAGAGACTTATCGATCTTTATCCTGAACAAAATTTTGTGATTTTTGGTGGACCGCAGGATCATTTTCTCGCAGAGCTTGTAACTCCTGAAAATCAAAACCGGCTGGTGAATAC
>JAEYZS010000143.1 GCA_023427925.1 Pseudomonadota bacterium
ATATTGATTTGGACTCCGGCAGGAATCTCGGTGTTTTTAAAAAGATAATCACAAAAATCTCGGATTGATTTAGAGCTCTTAGCTTTAATAAGCATTTGATATCGATACTTATTTTTTAATTTAAAGATAGGTGACTGGACTGGACCAAGGACCATAATACTGGTGGTTTTCTGCTGTAAAAGACTCGAATTTCTTTCAAGTAGAGAAGCCGCTTTTTTAACTTTATTGAGATCTATGCCTTGTATGCGCACACTAGCCAAGCGTCCGTAAGGAGGGTAGTTGAGCTCTTTTCGATTTTCTAATTCTTGGTCAGCAAATCCTGCGTAATTATTTTTTTGCGCAAACTGAAGACTCGTGTAATCCGGATTGTAAGTTTGAATGATCACTTCGCCGTTCATAGAGTGTCGACCCGGTCTTCCGCTCACTTGAGATAACAATTGAAAATTTCTTTCAGATGTTCTGAAGTCAGGAAAGTTAAAACCAATATCAGCTAACAACACTCCGACAAGAGTGAGTTTTGGAAAATCCAAACCTTTTGCGATCATTTGGGTCCCAATTAAAATATCGGCTTCGCCAGACTCCACCGATTTAATTGCTGACTCTAATGTTTCTCGATTATAAATTTCATCCCGATCCAAACGGATAGTTCGCGCCCTTGGGAAAAGGTTCTTAATTTCTTCTTCAATTTTCTCTGTACCAATTCCGATGGCCTTTGGCTCACCTTGTTTACATACACCACATATCGTTTTTAAATCTTCGGAATACCCACAATAATGACATACTAAGTGGATTTTAGCGTGAAGGCTTAATGTCACATCACAATTCGGACAACCTCGGATATCACCACATTCTCTGCACATGACAACTTGAGAGAGGCCTCTACGGTTAAGGAAGAGCGCAACTTGCTCTCCATCAATAAGTCTTTGCTGAATTTTGTCAAAAAGATCTTGCGTGAGCCATTGTGGGAGATCTGGATGTTTTTCTTTATCCTTTTCTCTCATATCGAGAATTTGAATGTCAGGTAGTTTTGCCTTAGAAATTCGATCTTTTAAAGTATGCAAATGGTATTTGTTGTCTTTGGCGTTCTTCCAGCTTTCAAGAGAAGGAGTCGCAGACCCCAAAACAATAGGAATATCTAAATTTTTAGCCAGCATAATTGCGCAGTCTCGAGCATTGTATTTTAGTTTTTCATCTTGCTTAAAGCTCGATTCGTGTTCTTCATCTACAACGATAATTCCAAGATTTGGAAAGGGACAAAAAAGCGCGGATCTTGCGCCAATTAAGATTTTCTTTTTTCCATCAACGATGGACCACCACTGGTTTGTCTTCTCTCTTTCGGTGAGATGAGAATGGATGACTGCAATTTCGTCTCCGAATCTCTCGGTAAATCTCCTAAGGAGCTGTGGAGTAAGTGATATTTCTGGAACAAGGACAAGTCCTTGTTTGCCCTCGGCGATAACTTTTTTGAGAAGCTCAAGGTAAACTTCGGTTTTTCCAGATCCAGTAATTCCCCAAAGCAAATGAGGTTGAAATCCTTCCATTGAAGATATTTTTTTAAAAGCACAATCTTGTTCTTCCGAGAGTTCAACAAAATCTTTTTTTTCAACGTCAGGCAGAGGCGAGGACTTCCGAGTCTTTCTTCCGCCTTTTTTCAGGGGAGGAAACATCAGAGAAAGTGTTTGCCCTAAAGGGTACATATAGTACTCAGAAATCCAATGTAACCAGTCTAAGTAAGTTCGCGGAAGAGGTCGCACGTCGGTCGAAAGCTCGTGAATCTCTTTTATCTCGTAGTCCACCTCGGGCTTTGGAACTTCTTTTAGAATGACACCTTCGGTGATTTGACGTCGAAGTGAAACCTTAACGTAGTGACCAATATAGTCTCTAGCCTCATCAGCTGGAGTTACAAGCTTGTAGGTGTAGGTCTGATTTAGTGGAGAGTTGACGGCAACTTCAAAAAACTTTTCAATCACCTAAACCTCTTGTAGAAGTCTCCCACAACGCTGTTTGCCCACTCTTGAGGAAGTGGTTTATTTTGATTCTCTAATTTTGCAAATTGGCTTTCATCAAAAAAAGAAACTCCCTTATTTAGGGCGTCGGCACGCGAAAGTTCAATTTGTACATATTGGTTATCCCAAGATATTTTTTGCGACTTTGGATAAGTCAAATTTCTTGAAAGCTCGGCGAACGAATCAACAATAACTTCCGACTTTGAGGGAAATTTGATTTTTTTAATAGCAAAGCGATCCTGATCAATCCAAATTCCTGCGTCTTGTTCGTTTTGAGCGGCATAACCTAGCACATAGTTTATGCTACCACCTAACCGAGAAAGCTTGAGGTAAGGCTCATTGAGCTCTGTCAATTCCTTAACTTCTTTTTGGGATTTTATGATCGGGCGTTTCTTAAGAGTTTGAGCAGGCATTACCTTTTTTGCAATCAGTGTATTCTTTAAGCCCTCAGAGGATCTCTTGAAGAAAATTGCTTCGTGAAAGTCTTGAGGTAATGATGAGGATTGAACTCCACCGTTTGATCCAAAAGTATATCTCTTGCCTTTTTTATAAAGGAAGTACTGATTAAATAGAGGTCCTTCGGCTTTTAAAAACATCGTGTCATCACTTTGGATCCACCAGGTTTCAGTGACCGTTATATTCCTCGTAGCCGTAGGGAAGCTGACCTCTTGCTTTACTTGATAAATTCCGGAGCCAGCATTGCGAACTACCTTGGAAAAGATAAAATCCGCCGACGGGATGTAAGCGTAGACCGAGAGTCCAATCAGCATTGCTGAGATTCCCAAGATGATTTTCATAAACTCTCCTTTTATAACTTTTGTCGTTAAAGTTTTTGCGTTTAAAGTTTTTGAATGAGTGCCTTCAAATATTGTTTTAGTCCTTCGCTTGTTTCTGGGTGCGCTAATCCAAGCTCGATATTTGCTGTTAGGTAGCCAAGCTTATCTCCGGCGTCGTGCCGTTTTGCTGTGAATGTCATCCCATGCATGCGACCTCTTTGAGCAAGCTTCGTCATGGCATCGGTCAATTGGATTTCGCCGTTTTTACCAGGGGAAAGATTTTTGATCTCCTCCATAATTGAATTCTCAAAAACATATCGGCCGGGGATTGCAAGAGTGCTTGGCGAATCTTCAACTGCTGGTTTTTCAATGACACTATTTATTTCGAATAGCTTTTTTGTGATTGGCTTGGCTGCCACCATACCGTAT
>JAEYZS010000164.1 GCA_023427925.1 Pseudomonadota bacterium
GCTAGAATATATCTAGGCCCAAAGACATAGGGCTTTAAGTCTATTAATAGCGGGGAACAGAATGAATCAGAGACTCGATTTACAATACTACGAAATTTTAGGGGTTAGTCCATCGGCGACATTAGAAGAAATCGAAGTGGCTTACCAAAATGCATGCAAGATCTACTCGGATGAAAATCCGGAATTTGCTACTTCGTTTGGTGAGGAAGAGGCTGCAGAACTTCGCACTTGGGTGGAAGAGGCCTACCAAGCACTTCTTACTAAGATGAAAAGTCAAACACAGTTCATTCAATCTCTGCAAACGGACAAAAATGCTCCGAAATTCCAGTTCGAAATGGATGACGAAAGCTTTGATATTGATTCAAAGCTCGAAAATGAATTATTACAAACTAATTTCTTTGATGGATTGTTGCTTAAGAAAATAAGACTTAAAAAGAATGTATCACTGAACTATATTTCTAACAAAACATGCATTGGCGTCCACCATTTGATTGCAATTGAAGCAAATGATTTTGGTTCCTTACCGGCAGCGGTATTTGTTCGTAGCTATGTTAAGCAAATCGCACAAATCTTAGAATTAAATACAAAAGAAGTGTGTGAATCCTATATGAAGTTGTATACTGAATCTCGTGGAGAAGCATAACACATTTGAAATCATAGTCGGAGAGGACAAAGCCAATCTGAGAATAGATAAAGTTCTCTCCGCACATCCCTTAATTGGTTCAAGATCTAAAGCCTCCCTCCTTATAGAATTACAAAAAGTAAAAATCCTCTCTCCTTCAGGAGAGCCCAAATTAATAAAAGCATCCTATCAAACTCAAGTGGGAGATAAATTTAAAATTGAGTTACCAGAAGAAAAAGTCGATATAGGCCTTGTCCCTTTAGAATTATCTTTGGATATTCTATTTGAAGACAAGGACCTTCTTGTCGTTAATAAGCCTGCTAACCTTGTTGTCCATCCTGCTCATGGCCACGCACAAGACACCTTAGTAAATGCACTCATACATCATACGAAAGATCTTTCTATGGGCTTTGGCGAAAATAGGCCAGGAATTGTTCATCGATTAGATAAGGAAACGAGTGGCTTATTGGTAATAGCAAAAAATAATTTAACTCATGAGGCCCTGGCAAAACAATTCAAAGAAAGAACCATCCACAGAGTCTACTGGGCCCTAGTTTATGGTGAGATGAAGCAAGATTCAGGCAAGATTGTCTCTTATCTTGCTCGTCATCCCAGTGATCGCAAAAGATTTGCCTCAGTAAAAAAGGAAGATAAAGATTTTGGTAAAATTGCTATTACGAATTTCAAGCGAGTCGAGTATTCACAAAAAGGATTCTCTTTACTGGAGCTCAAGCTAGAAACAGGTCGGACGCACCAGATTCGCGTTCATACCTCAGAGCATCAACACCCGATCGTTGGTGATGTAGCCTATGGTTCAAAGAATCGCCAGAAGAATTTGAAGTCGGCATCCTTAAAAAAAACTATCGAAAACCTAGGACGAATTGCCTTGCACGCAAAGGAACTTGGTTTCGCTCACCCGACAACACAGGAAAGAATGTTTTTTACGACGTCACTTCCCAATGACCTAATGAAGCTTTTCGAGGAGGTTGGTATTAATGCTCACCTCACTTAAGCCTTACGTAAATGACAATCAAATTTATGGGGAATACTTTGAGAACGAAAGTGTTTTTGTTTTTTTTGGAAATAAGTACTTTGAAAAACAACATTTGAATTTTTTCTCGGATGTTTCATTTCAATTTTTAAAGCAAGTTCATGGGAATGAAGTCGTACCAGTTGTAAGAATCTCAGAAGAGACTCCCGTTGCAGATGGTCATTATACGGCACAAAAAAAGGTAGCATTGCTGATACAAACTGCTGATTGCCTTCCAGTTATGATTTATGATTCTACTTCCAGCTGGGTCATGGCGTTGCATGCCGGATGGAGAGGGATTGAGAATAAAATAATTCAAAATGGCCTCACAAAACTACCAACAAACCAGTCCAAAATATCTTTTTTTATTGGCCCACACATTCAATATGAAAGTTTTGAAGTAGATAGGGATGTTGCAGATAAGCTCAGCGCATGTGTAACTTCACCAATTGACAGCAAGTATAATGACCAAAATAAAAAATACTATTTTAACCTAAAAAAAATTGCTCTTAGCCAAGTTGAAGCGCTTTCCATCAAAACTGGGGAGATCTATTTATCGAATATAAACACGTTCAATCATTTGGACTACTCTTCGTTCCGCCGTCAAAAGGCACCTTGTCGTAACTATAGCTTTATTTATCTAAAATAATTTCCTTACGGCAGGACATTGTAAATTCCATTTCACGCGCAAAGCCCTGTCCATTTTTTTTACAAGTATATTATGTTTACATAACGGATGATGACCAAACTGCATACTTTTATAAGTTTGCTATAATCAAAGCTAGGGAGTTAACAATGAAGTTCATTTTATTGATAATATCTTTAGGTCTTACATTACCCGCTTATAGCAGAGTCTCCTCTGCTCAAGACAAGAGGTGTCTGCTTCCGGTGACAAATCGGGATCCGAATCTATTTGGATTTTTAAAACGTCAAAGCAATACGAAGACCGAATATCCAGAGGGAAGATGTAAACTCATTTCTAAAGATTATTTACGTCAAATCGGGTTAAGTTGTGAACTTGCCTATCTATATTTGTCCGAAATCGATAAAGATTTTTCGAATAATTACAATTGCTACCAAATAACACTCTCTCATACTCGGAAGATCATCAACGGAATGCCGGCGGCCACAATATCCCCGGTTTGCTTTGTTTGCCAAAATGAAGAACTCTTTGCAAAAAAATAATTAACTCGCTAGAGATATGTTACGCGTGATTCGATTTTTCTAGGAGCCTTGGGAGGCTCGTGATCTGGATAGCCCAATACTAGCGCGCATAACAATTCAATCTCTTCGCCTTGATTTAATGGGTACTTATTAATATCTAAAAACCTATCCACTTCATCTTTGATTTCAAGGGGAGCGCCCATTGGGCAAGTTCCCAGCCCTTCTGCAACGGCGGCCAATATCATGTTTTCAACTGCCATATATACACTTCCAATGCTGGTATAGTGACGCTCCTCAGGATCATTTACTGAATAGCAAAAGATAATTACCGGCGCATCTCCCAGGGTATAAAAGAACCTTTCTGTAAACTCATACAGCGAAGGCTTTAGACTCTTTTGCAAAATATCTTTTATTCCTAACCAGCTTTTCTGAGAATACTTTAAGTACTCATCACGCTTCTCACCCTGAACAACAAAGAATCTCCAGTTTTGTTTATTCTTGCCGGATGGAGCATGCATACCTGCATTCAAAATTCGCTCCAGGACATCCTTCGGAACAGGATCCTTTCTGTATTTTCGAATGGATTTTCTTGATTCAATTAACTGATATAAGTCTTGTGCTTTCATGAAAGTCCTTTTCTTAAATCTATTGAGATACTACAATGATCGTATAAGGATTAAAACAAGTCATGATTTCTTTTATTAAAAAATCTATAAAAGCTTACAAGAATATCATTGTACTTCTTTTTGCATCGGTTGTCCTTATGGTGTACCTACTTACTTTTAATACCGCACAACTCTTCCCTTCCCTCGAAAATGAAAGAAAGGTTCTATCCTATCTCATTTACTCGCCTGAAATTGGCGCGGAAAGATATCAGATTTTCAAAGTTAAAAATAAAAACAAAATTTTGGTAGAAGTATATAAGGTAATAAACGAATCCACATTCGAGCCGGTGTCTCATATTGATACCGGTAGCAAATACGAAGGATATTTTCTATTAGGCGGAAATGCTACAAACCTGGCTTATATCAATATTGACGACGATCCTTTACATGAAATTATTGTTCCTGGCTTTGATAGCAATCTTGCCGCACAACTTAATGTCATCAAATTTGACACAAACACAAAATCTTTCTCGCTTGTTAACGAGCGGATTTCTCTAGAAAATCCCTAAAGGTCTTAGGACCTTTGACCGAATATTAATCATATGAAATCCCATGATCAAAACAAGATTACGATGTTACTTTTTATTGTTTCGATCTTGGGCGTTTATAAATTCTACGAAGTCAGTCAATCCGCTGAATTTGAAAGAGGCATTGCTTCAGTCGAAATGTCACAGGCAACTCCTGAGGAGCTTGCTGAAAACCAACTTGATCTCGAACTTCTCGCCTTGCAACAAAGATTAGGTGGAACACAAATTAAGAAATGTTATGACAATCGTCTCTCCTGCGGAAGCATCAGAAACCACTCTAAATGTCTAAGCGACAAAGTTTCACACTTTATGAACTGTGCAAATCTCGATAAAACTGAAGTTGCACAAATCAAGCAAAAGATTTCAATTCAAGAATAGATTTTTATTGTTCCTAAAAAAAGAATTCTCTTATTTCTATGCCTACCAACAAATTAACCGAACGCGCAGTAGAAATACTTCTTAGTTCGAAGTATTTCTATAAAGTTTTACTCTGTGACCGTTAATTATCACGATATCTGCTTTGCCATCATTGTTGTAGTCTCCGATGCCCGCAGCAGGCTTACCCCAGTGACTATTAAACTGAGGATCATCGTTGAGCGTCACAGGATTTGTAAATGTTAAGTTACCTTGATTTATATAAACTCGGTAACCGCCAGATGTTCCTGGCACAACGAGGTCTTTTCTTCCGTCGTTATTGAGATCTCCGTGCACAATTACAGAATAGTTAATGAAAGATCCGACCAATGTTGAATTCGGAAGATCATTCATTCTCGTGTAAGATCCGCCGCCATTATTTCGATAGACCCTTACATTTCCATTAGACCATTCTTCGCCGTAGAAGAATACAAGGTCATCATCACCATCGTTATCTAAGTCGACATATGTAGTACTTTGCGGTCTAACGACATCTTGGCTTTCTGAAATTCCAAGTGCCGTTCTACAGACCGGTGTTCCATTAAATGCAACCGGCTCAGAACAGGATGCCTGACCTAATATATGTGGGGAATTGGCAGATAAGTTTGCAAATGTTCCATCTAAAATAGCTTGTCCGCTGATAATTCTGCCGTTTGTTGTTAGAACCGCCATCACTGACTGATTTTGATATCGCGAGAATCCTACGACTCTGCGCTGATTAGTTGCCGCATAACGTGAAGTGAATGTTCCGCTTCCATTATTGATTCTTAAAGAAGCCGGACTCACGTCATCCCAAAACCAATCCATATCTCCATCTAAGTCAAAGTCGATCATAAATGTCCACAGCGATCCTCTTTCTGGGCTAGATTGTCCTGCTCCATAGGAGTTGGGTGCAAGCGCGGTAAAACCACCTGAACCATTGCCTCTCCAGTATCTATTATATCGTCCATCATCATGATCCGTAAAAAGAATGTCTTGATTTCCATCACCGGTAAAATCATGCATCATTAAACCAAAATATCGCGCGTTCGTGTCGCCATTTAAATACTGATCAAATGCAAAGCTAACATTCCCTGTTGGGTTTGAAGACTGCACCGTGCAGCTTTCGTGTAGGTAGTTTCCGCTAAGGGAACCATTATTACATACTCGAGTTTGTGACTGACAAGTTTGGCCACTAGGTACAGTTGCTGATTGCCAAGCTACAAAAGATCCGCCGTGAGCTACAGTACCTCCCCATGGACGAGTACAAGAAGCGCAAGAGGCTGAGCAATTGGCTCTATTGAAAGAGCTATTACCTGAGAATACTCCGTTATTACATGTGCGGCTTGCAGACTGACATGTTTGACCGCAGGCTACAGAGTTCGAATTGTAGAATGATCGAGATTGTCCGTGCTGAACCGTAACACCGTCAAGCGTACATGGATTATTCGTTGTACCTTGAACTGTACAAGAAGAATATACGTAATTTCCACTCAATGTACCGTCGTTACAAGTTCGCACTTGTGACTGACAAGTTTGTCCACTCGGGACAGACTGAGCCTGATATGCCGTCACTGTTCCTAAGTGAGGAATTGTACCACCACCTAAAGTTTCAGGTAATGAACACGCATTACAGCTACTAGAAGCACAGGGTTGTGACCCTGAAGGGCGGGCCGCCGTACAGTTTTCTTCTCCAACTACATTGCTGTTTTCATCAATTCATTGCACTGTTCTTGTT